>DAOLFO010000253.1:0-5004 GCA_035326305.1 Chitinophagaceae bacterium | reverse complement strand
ACTGAATGCGGTATTTATTTCATCAAAAGAAAATACCTGCTCCAGTTGCTGCTGGGTATAGGCCAGCCTTGCCCCCTGAAACCTTTCTGCCAGGGAGCCTTTATGCGCCAGCGATTGCTGGCCTTTTACTACGTTGTCATTGCTTAGTATAGCCCCGGCATGTATCCGGGAAAGCAGCACAATCCCCTCCAGGCTGGTGCACCGGCTGAGCGCCACATACACCTGCCCGCTGCTGAAGGCGGCACCGGCATCAATCATTACTTTGTCAAACGTAAGCCCCTGGCTTTTGTGTATGGTAACGGCCCATGCCAGCCGTAAAGGAAACTGAATAAAAGAGCCCAGCACCTCCTGCTCCAGCTTACCATCTGTACGGCTGATGGTATACCGGGTGTTCTCCCATGCTTCTTTTGGCACAGGTATATCCATGCCGTCACATTCCACCACCACTTCTTCTTCGTCAAGGTGCTTTACAACACCTATTTTCCCATTAAAATAACGGCGCCCCGCTGCATCATTTTTCAGAAACATTACCTGCGCCCCTTCTTTCAGCACCAGCGCTGCCTCTGCCGGATACTGATGCTCCGGAAAATCACCTGTTATTTCCGCATCATAAGTAAAGGGTTTTGCCAGCAGCTTATTGATTTCCCTGAGATTGATTTGGTCTGCCTGGCTGTTGTGCGACGTAAGCGTGATATAGTTATCCCCCTCACCCGGCCTGAAGCCCGGATGAAACCGCTGGTGCAGTAATTCAAAATCAGCAGCGTCCATATCATTGTTGCGCACCTTGTTCAGCAACTGTACAAAAGACGCCTCCTTTTGCCGGTAAATTTTTGTAAGCTCAATCATCAGCGGCATTTGCTCCCGTATGGCCAGGCTGTCAAAGAAGAAAGGAGACGAATAATATTCGCTCAGCAATCTCCACTCTTCCTGCCTGGCTACCGGCGGCAACTGAAACAAATCACCAATGCAGAGCAGTTGTACTCCGCCAAACGGAATATCATACTTCCGCCTTACAGAGCGCAGGATGGTGTCTACTGCATCCAGCGTATCTGACCGCACCATGCTAATTTCATCAATGATAAGCAGCTCCATTTTGCGCAGCAATTGTATCCGCTGCTTATTGAGCCGGATTTTGGCCAGCAGTTCATCCTTGCTGGCCCTTGTTGGTAAAAAAGCATGAAAGGGAAGCTGGAACAGGCTATGCAGGGTAACGCCACCGGCATTGATGGCCGCCACACCGGTGGGCGCCGCCACTACCATATTTTTAACACAATGCTCCCGCAGGTATTTCAGGAAAGTGGTTTTACCGGTTCCCGCTTTACCGGTAAGAAAAATATTTTCGCTTGTTTCGGTAACAAACCGGAAGGCAAATGAAAAAAGTTCGTTTTGTTCAATGTCTGAATGAATAGCTGGCATTTCTCAAGTTAGTTTTTTAGTACCGCAGAAAGCGGGTGACTGAATATTAAAATCTAAAATACTAAATCTTAAACGTATTGGGCTGTTAAGCCAAACGGATACTCAGGCTGGTTTCTTTGCCCTTTGCGAATACTTTGCGTACCCAGCCGTTATTAATTTACTGCAAAGGAAATACAAAGAAGGTGCAGAAAACGCAAAGAGAATTTAATAAACTATAGCGTGCTGCGCTATTGAACAGATGTGATTTCAGACAGGTAAATCATTGCTCCCGGAAGTAGCTGCTAACGTATAAAAGAGTTAATGCTTAAGGTAAATAACTGTTAACCATACAAGAAATACAAGGCATACAAGAAACCTTTATATTGTGTGGCTCAAATACAACAGGCGACGTATTAAAACTTAAGCACTATACGCTAAATCGCACCTCACAAAATCAGTCAGCTTACTGCTCTTTTCATAGCTTCGGCTTTGAGCAGGCATTCTTCCCATTCCTGCTGCGGGTCGCTGTAAAAAGTAATACCGGAACCGGCGGGCATGGAGAGATAGCCATTAGCAGCATTGTACAGTATGCTGCGGATGACCACATTAAAATCAAAATCACCTTCCGGGGAAATATAACCGATAGTGCCTGAAAAAAGCCCCCGGCTATTTGGCTCATACCGGTCTATTAGCTCCATCACTTTTTTCTTGGGCGCACCTGTCATGGAGCCCATGGGAAAAGTGGCAGCCAGTATGTCCGTAAAGCTTATACCATCATCCAGCTCACCTGATATGGTAGAAATCATCTGGTGCACCTGCGGAAAAGAATAAATGCCATACAACTCATCCACCCTCACTGTACCTTCTTTGCAGATACGTGCCAGGTCATTGCGCACCAAGTCCACAATCATTACATTTTCCGACCGGTCTTTGCTGCTTTGTGCCAGCCATTGCTTTTGTGCTTCGTCCAGCTGTGTATTGCCGGGCATACGCTGTGATGTGCCTTTTATGGGCTGCGAATACAGGCGGGAGCCCTGTTTTTTCAAATACCGTTCCGGGCTGGCGCAAACCAGCCAGCTATCGCCTGCCCGGTACAAAGCAGAAAAAGGACTGGGAGACACAGCCGACAGGCGCTGGTATACCGCAAGCGGATTAACCTGCACAGCAGGTGCATAAAATTCCTGGCAAAAATTTATTTCATAACAGTCCCCGCGCCTGATATGCTCCAGCAACTTTTGAATAATGTGAATGTATTCCTCCCGGCTGCTGCGCTGCCGGAGTTGCACTGGCGGCGCCTGTGTATCTGCATTTATTGCAGCAGCAGTCGCCATTATTTCTTCATATACCTGTTGTGGGTTTTCACCGGTGATGCGGAGCTCCCTGTTTGTCCAGGACAAAACGATTTGCGGAACAAAAAAAGACAACTGGCGAAAGCCGGTATAATCCTGGTGGCGGGACTGAATGATATCACGGCCCACCGGGGCATGGTAGCCGATATGGCCAAAAAGCCACTGGCCGCGGTGCGCATCTATAAATTGCTGCAGTAAGCGGGGTGCGCTATCTGTCCCGGAGCTGTACCGTACCCCGGCGCCCAGCAGGCACTCCTGCGAATGGTAATCCGCCTGGTACTGGTGATTGTCCAGAAAAGAAAAAGTGTTGAACTGCTGTACCCAGTTCAACACTTTTTGCTTAAAGATTTGAAAATCTGCTACCGGAAATAGGGCAGTATTCAGCTTTGTAAGTTTATACGGTAATGTGTTTATTAATAATCATCGTCCTCATCATCAAAGCTATCGCTGTCATTAAACATATCCTTAAACTCATCATCCATTTTAAAATCATCATCGTCATCACCACCTTTCTTACCGGAAGGGCTCTTTTTGCCTTTTGACTTGGGTATATCAAACTCATCAAAGTCAGGATCCCAGTTATCCTCCTCTTCCACTTTATCCCAATCGTCCACTTCCTCTTCCCCCGCATCATCATCGTCGTCATCGTCCTCATCATTCTTTTTAGACGCAGCGGCTTTTCCTGCTTTCTTTTTTGCAGGAGCATCATCCAGCTCCTCCCCGTCCAATTCTTCTTCATCTTCCAACTCCTCTTCTTTTTTCTTTGGCCTGGAAGATTCTTTTTTAGCAGGTGATTTGCCTGCACCGGTATTTGTTTTACCTGTTATTTTTTTCTCGGATTTTGATGCCATAGCCTGATAGGGTTATTGCTGTAAAATTTCAGCGAAGTTTTTAATCCGCCAAATTTTAAAACAGTTTTTTTTCGTTATTATTTTCCAAGCGCAATCAGTTGCTCACGGCCCGGCCCGTTGGAAATATAGCTGACATTCACACCAATATAGTTGTTGATAAACGCCACATACTCCTTCATAGTGGCAGGCAGCTCTGCCTCTGCAGTCGCTTTGCTGCTGGGCGTATCCCAGCCTTTGAAGCTGCGGTATACCGGCTCTAACGGTTGTTTGTCTATCCGGAAGGGGATTTCATCCGTTTCCCGACCGTTTACCCGGTAGGCGGTGCATACCTGCAATTCGTCAAACGCATCCAGCACGTCGGCTTTTGTCATTACAATCTGTGTCACCCCGTTTATCATGGATGCATAGCGCAGGGCCACCAGGTCAATCCATCCGCAGCGGCGCGGCCGCCCGGTAGTGGCGCCAAATTCATTGCCGGCTTTCCGCAGTTCTTCTCCCTGTTCATTATCCAGCTCTGTAGGGAATGGCCCGCTGCCAACCCTTGTGCAATACGCCTTGGATACACCATACACTTCCCTGATTTTTTGCGGAGCTATGCCTAACCCGTTGCATACACCGGCGGAAATGGTATTGGATGAAGTAACAAAGGGAAAGGTGCCGAAATCAATATCCAGCATGCTGCCCTGTGCGCCTTCGGCCAGCACTTTTTTTCCGGCCTGCAATTGCTTGTTTACAAAATATTCTCCATTGACAATATTGAGCTGGCGCAAAAATTCAATAGCTTCAAAAAACTCTTCCTCCCAGGCAGAAATATCTTCGTTGAAAGCATGATTATCCAGCAGCTTCTGGTGCTTCAGGCGCAGCTTGATGTAGGCGGTCGTAAAATTTTTATCCAGCAGGTCCCCTACCCGGAGCCCGTTGCGGCCTGTTTTATCCATATAGGCCGGGCTGATGCCCTTCAGCGTGGAGCCTATCTTTTGTTCGCCTTTTGACAGTTCGGAGGCTTTATCCAGCGCCCGGTGCGTGGGCAGGATGAGGTGGGTACGCTCAGAAATGAAAAGGTTTTTGCGCAGGTCCACCCCAAAAGAAGCTACGGTGTCACATTCCTTTTTCAGTGTTACGGGGTCCAGCACCACTCCGTTGCCTATCAGGTTGAGCTTGCCGGGATGAAAGACCCCGGAAGGTATCTGGTGCAGCACAATTTTTTTATCGTTTACATACAGTGTATGCCCCGCATTGGGACCACCCTGAAAGCGGGCCACCAGGTCGTAATCTTTTGCGAAATAATCTACGATTTTTCCTTTCCCTTCATCTCCCCATTGCAGGCCCAGTAATACGTCTACCATAGCTGGTTTTAAATTGATTGTTTATAAACAGGCTTTTTTTGGCCGGCGCAAAAATACGTCAGT
>DAOLFO010000005.1:0-27103 GCA_035326305.1 Chitinophagaceae bacterium | reverse complement strand
TTGTTTTTTAATAATCGTTTACTTTGGGGAAAAGATTGGAGATGAAAAGACAATGGAATACCGTTCAGCACCAACAGTTTAGCAATTATCCTCCCCCCCCGGCGCTGCCCCACCCGCCTGCACTGCGCTTTGCTGCCCATTTTCTTTCTTATGCCTTTCATCCTGTCTTTATCCCGTTTTATACCATTTGCTTTTTACTGCTGTTTGAGCCGCGTTTTTTTATCGGCCTGCCGCCCATGGAAAAGACATTGCTGCCTGTTCGGTTCTTTATCATGTATGCATTTTTCCCGGTAGTGACGGTATTGCTGGCCAAAGGGTTGGGCTTCCTGGACTCCTTTTACCTCAAAACGCAGCGGGACCGTATCATTCCCTATATGGCCTGCATCATTTTTTATTTCTGGATGGCCTATGTGCTTCGCAATCAACCGCAATTTCCCAGGGAAATGGGGCAGCTTGCCCTGGGGATATTTATAGCATCTTCGCTGGGCCTGCTTTTTAACATTTATATGAAAATAAGCCTGCATGCTATCTCTATGGGCATACTGCTGGCATTTATGGGCGCACTGGCGATAAATCAGCCGGCCAATTTTACCATCTATTTATCGGTAGCCGTATTGGTGGCGGGGCTGGTGTGCACTGCGCGGCTCATCGTATCTGACCACCGGCCTGTGGAAATCTATATGGGTCTGCTGGCCGGGGCCTTCTCTATGCTGGCCGGCATCTGGGCCGACGGAATCCTTCCTTAATGTTTACGGTGAAGACATTGTATATTTAAAAAATACAAAATTTATTAGCAAGATATTGCTAAATCATTTAGCTTTGTGATGTTCATAAATTTATCAGAGCGGAAAACGGTAACCCCTAATTTTGGATAATGGCAAAAACAGAAAAAACACAGGATATGGCTACTCCCAATAGCGAAAAGCTGAAAGCCCTGAAGCTTACCATGGATAAAATCGAAAAAGATTATGGTAAGGGCAGCGTCATGCTGATGAATGAAAAAACAGAAGTGCAGCAGGAAGTGGTGTCCACCGGTTCCATCGGGCTGGATGTAGCGCTGGGCATTGGCGGCCTGCCCCGCGGGCGTGTCATTGAAATATACGGGCCGGAATCTTCCGGTAAAACCACCATTGCCACGCATGTCATTGCGCAGGCACAGAAAAAAGGCGGCATGTGCGCCATTATTGATGCCGAACATGCTTTTGACAGCTCCTATGCCCAGAAGCTGGGGGTGGATGTGGACAACCTGCTTATTTCCCAGCCCGACTATGGTGAGCAGGCGCTGGAGATTGCCGACCGTCTTATCCTGTCCGGCGCTCTGGATGTGGTGGTGATTGACTCTGTGGCCGCCCTGGTGCCCAAAAGCGAGCTGGAAGGTGAGATGGGCGACAGCAAAATGGGCCTGCATGCCCGGCTGATGAGCCAGGCGCTGCGCAAGCTGACTGCAACCATTTCCAAGACAAACACCATCTGTATATTCATCAACCAGTTGCGGGAAAAAATCGGGGTGATGTTTGGCAATCCCGAAACCACCACCGGCGGTAATGCCTTGAAATTCTATGCTTCTGTACGGCTTGATATCCGCCGCAGCAGCCAGATTAAGGATGGGGACGAGGCGGTAGGCAACCGGGTGAAGGTGAAGGTCGTTAAGAACAAAGTGGCTCCGCCCTTCCGGTCGGCGGAGTTTGATATTATTTTCGGGGAGGGTATTTCCAAAACCGGCGAGATCATTGATATGGGCGTGGAGCTGGGTATTGTGCAGAAAAGCGGAAGCTGGTTCAGCTACAACAGCGATAAGCTGGGACAGGGCCGTGATGCCGTGAAGCAACTGCTCCTTGATAATCCCGAACTGGCTGCAGAAATAGAAGGCAAAATCCGGGAAAAAATCAAAGAAATGCAGGCCGCCTGACAATAGTAATGATTAAAATGGGTTAATCAGTACAAAGCCGCTTCACTTGCTGAAGCGGTTTTTTGTGAAATAAATAAGACCGGGAAAAAGGGCTCAGTGTTCAAACATTATAAATTTGTTTTCATAACTCCTTAAACCAAATAAGCTCCGGCTTGTTAATGCCCGATATGCCTACTAACCAATCGCTGCAAAAAATACTGCTGGTACTTTTCAGCCTGCTGCTGGGCGGCTCCTTTTTTCTGAGCTGGGTAAGTTGGGAGCAAAGCCTGGTGAGCGGTAAGGACTTTGCCACCGGCCATTTTTTTGAAGCGTCCGAATCCGGGTATGGCCTTACCAATCCTTTCCCGGAATATGCATTTGCCAATGCCGCCTTCTGGCTGGTGCCCGTGCTGGCGGTTATTACCGTGATACTGGTTATTACTAAAAAATCATTTGGCCTGGTGCCGGCACTGGCCGGTTCGCTGGCGCTGGCACTGGCGACCATTTTTTATCTTTTTACATCCGGTGAGCTGCATCTGCCCGTGCCTGCTTCGCTGAAAGCGGGTTTTTATATTTCCGTTATTGCTGCTGCCGGAGTGATTTTCCTTGCCTGGAAACGCAGTGCACTTTGGAAGCTGCTGTTTATTGCAGCGCCCCTGCTTATCACTTATTTCGGGTATGAAAAAGTAAAGAGCGCTGTAATGAATGAAAAAGTGGCGGATACAGCCAGCCTTCCGGCTGACTACAGCGCTGATGCGCTTGCCTTCATCAGCGAGTTTGTTGCGGGCGACAGTGCGGCCAATGCAAAGTACAGGGAGAAAACCATTGAGCTCAGCGGTATTGCCACAGAGGTGAATGCTACCGACACCACTGCCACGCTCAGCTTTGCAGACAGCACCGGCTCCTATGTTATTTTTGATTTTGCCCGGGACCAGGTAGCTGCGGTTAAAGCCCTTCAACCGGGGCAGGCCGCTACGGTAAAGGGCATTTGCAGTGGCGGGATATATAGTGATATACTGGGCACAGAAACCATTTCATTTAAGTATGCTGTATTAGTTAACAATAAAAAATAAATACCTACAAAACAAATAGCATGAAAAAGACAACCTTTCTTTTTGCATTAGTGCTGGCTGCAGGCAGCCTTTTTGCTCAATCTAAGAAAACCACTTCCGCCACTGTCAGCTTTGATGCGTCTACCCCGGCAGACCCGGTGGCAAAAGCAGAAAACAAAACAGTAATTGCGGCTGTTGACACAAAAACCGGCACGGTACAGTTTGAAGCCACAGTAAAAAACTTTGCCTTTGAAAACAAACGGGTGGAAGAACATTTTAACGCCGGCAGGTGGCTGGATTCAGAAAAATTTCCCAAGTTTACCTTCAAAGGAAAAATTGATGACCTGTCGAAAGTGGACTTTTCAAAAGACGGCACCTATACAGTAAACGTAAGCGGCGACCTGACAGTAAAAGAAACAACCAAGCCCATTAAAACACCTGCTACCATAAAGGTAAATGGCGGTACTTTAGTGACAGATGCTGCCTTCAGCGTGCACCTGCCCGACTTTGGCGTAATGGCTGATGGAAATAAAGTGAGCAAGGATGCGAAGGTGAAAGTAGCTGCGGAGCTGAAGTAATAGTCTTCAATATTTTTAATTACAAAAGGCTGCCTGCGGGCGGCCTTTTGTATTGTGGGCCGGAGAGGCTGTGCATAAATTTATAGTTATACCTTAGCCCTAATACAATACCTGTTTATTTTATGGAACCCCGCATACTTGACAGCCGCAAGCGCATAGCCCTGGTGGCACATGATAATATGAAAGATGAGCTGATAGAATGGGCCGTGTATAACAGAGATGCCCTGAGCCGGCACGACCTGTATGCCACCGGCACAACAGGTACTTTGCTGAATGCTGCTTTGGCCCAGCCCGTCATCCGTTTTCTCAGCGGGCCGCTGGGCGGCGACCAGCAAATAGGCGCTGCCATTGCCGAAGGCCGCATGGATGTGCTGATTTTCTTTTGGGACCCTATGGAAGCCCAGCCGCACGACCCGGATATAAAAGCGCTGCTCCGGGTAGCCGCCACCTGGAATATACCTACTGCCTGCAACCGGGCCACTGCCGATTTTCTGCTCACCTCTCCACTGATGTACACAGCCTATGAGCCGGTGCTGGCCGACTATTCAAACTATGTAAACCGAAAACTGAAATAGCGCTGAATTTTATTATTTACAGGCATAAAAATTGCCTCATGGTATGATTTAACTTTACAGCATGCCCTTTCAGCTTTATACCCCTTTTCCGCCTGCCGGCGATCAGCCGGAAGCCATCCGCCAGTTAACAGAAGGCATATTAACTGACGAAAAATATCAAACACTACTGGGGGTAACAGGCAGCGGTAAAACATATACCATCGCCAATGTCATTCAGCAGGTACAGCGGCCTACGCTGGTTTTAACACATAACAAAACACTGGTGGCGCAGCTCTATGGTGAGTTCCGCCAGTTTTTCCCGGAAAATGCAGTGGAGTATTTTGTCTCTTACTACGACTATTACCAGCCAGAAGCTTATATCCCAGTCAGCGACGTGTATATTGAAAAAGACCTTTCTATCAACGATGAGCTGGACAAACTGCGGCTGCGGGCCACTACCAGCCTTTTGAGCGGGCGCAGAGATATAATAGTCGTGGCTTCTGTTAGCTGCATTTATGGCATGGGCAACCCGACTGATTATGAAAACGGTATCATCCGTATTACTAAAGGACAAACTATTTCCCGACAGGCATTCCTGCATTCGCTTGTCAACTCATTGTACAACCGCACCACGCTGGAGTTTAACCGCGGTACTTTCCGGGTAAAAGGCGATACGGTAGACATTAACCTTCCTTATGTTGACTATGGCTATCGTATTACTTTCTTTGGCGATGAAATAGAAGAAATAGAAAGCATTGAAGTCATCACCGGTAAGCGGATAGGAAAAATGGAGAACGCCGCTATTTTTCCTGCCAACCTGTATGTAGCGCCCAAAGACATGATGCAGCAGGTGATATATGAAATACAGGATGAGGTGGGCGCACAGGTTGACTATTTTAAAAACAATGGAAAGCTGATAGAGGCACAGCGCCTGAAGGAAAGAGTGGAGTACGACCTGGAAATGATAAAGGAGCTGGGCTATTGCAATGGCATCGAAAATTATTCCCGCTTTTTTGACCGCCGTGTGCCGGGTACCCGCCCCTTTTGCCTGCTGGATTATTTTCCCAAAGACTACCTGATGGTGATAGATGAAAGCCACCAGACCATACCACAGGTAAGCGGCATGTATGGCGGCGACCGCAGCCGCAAGCTGATACTGGTGGACTATGGCTTTCGCCTGCCCAGTGCGCTGGATAACCGGCCGCTGAACTTTCATGAATTTGAATCGCTGCAAAACCAGGTGATATTTGTTTCCGCCACACCGGATGATTATGAGTTGCAGAAAACAGGTGGCATAGTGGTGGAACAAGTGGTAAGGCCCACCGGGCTGCTGGACCCGCCCATTGAAATCAGGCCCAGCATCAACCAGATAGACGACCTGCTGGATGAAATAGACCGTACGGTGCAAAAGGGCGACCGGGTACTGGTCACCACGCTGACCAAGCGCATGGCGGAAGAAATGGATAAATACCTGAAGCGCATTAATATTAAATCCAAATACATCCACAGCGAAGTGGACACACTGGAGCGGGTGGAAATATTGCGGCAGCTTCGCCTGGGTGAAATAGATGTGCTGGTGGGAGTAAACCTGCTTCGGGAAGGACTGGACCTTCCCGAAGTATCGCTGGTGGCGATACTGGATGCGGATAAAGAAGGGTTTTTAAGAAATGAAAAATCGCTGACACAAACAGCAGGCAGGGCCGCCCGTAATGTGGATGGCCGTGTCATTTTTTATGCAGATAAGATGACGGAGAGCATGCAGAAAACTATTGATGAAACCGATCGCCGCCGCGAAAAGCAGGTTGCTTACAACACAGAGCATCATATCGTACCCCGCACGGTGAAGAAAAGCAAGGAGCAGGTTTTTGCGCAAACTTCCGTACTGGATATTAAAGGATACGATGCTGCCAACCCCTATGCCATTGCGCCCGGTGAAGACCTGGTGCCCGTGGCTGCAGAAGAGCAGGAAGAATATAAAACCATTCCCCAGATGGAAAAAGCCGTGAGCAAGGTGAAAAAAGAAATGGAAAAGGCGGCCCGCGACCTTGACTTTATGGAAGCAGCCCGGCTGCGGGATGAAATGTTTGGCCTGCAAAAAAAGCTGGAGGAGATGAAAAAATAGTCCCTTGTTCCTTTTCAGAACGCCTGTAAGCACAGGGTATAGTAAAAACCCTTATCGCCGGCCTGTACTTTCCCTCAATTTTTTAAAACAACCTGTTTAAAAAAATAAGGCTGACCAGGGAACGTTATAATTTTATCAAAACCCAATTATTCCTTTTTATGAAAAGCCGCATTCGTAAGGTTGCCAATTTTTTTGCCTTCAACCTTTTATTCTTCGCCCTGTATCTCAATTTTATTTATAAAGACAATTCCGGAGCTGTCGCCCAGGAAACAACTGCGGTAAGCCCGTCGTCTGTAGCCACCACCAAAGGCACGGTAGCCGTGGAAAACCCGGCCCAGTACCTGCCTGCAGCCACGGTTACCGGTGCTGCTGCCAAATAAGGCATATATTTTTTGAAGCAGAGTTTAGTTTAGATACATCCGCCCCGGCCATACCGGGGCTTTTTTCGTATAAAAAACACGGGCGGCACGGCCCGCCTGAAATAATTACCTTAGCAGCATGGCTAAGAAAGTTTTTTTGCTTGATGCATTTGCGTTGGTATTCAGGGCCTATTATGCCCTTATCCGTAACCCGCGGCTGACTTCCAAAGGGAAAAACACCAATGCACAATTTGGATTTACCAATGCGCTGACCGACCTGCTGAACAAGCAAAAACCTTCTCACATGGCAGTATGCTTCGATACACATGCCCCCACGGAGCGCCATACAGATTTTGCTGCCTATAAGGCTAACCGGCAGGAGGCTCCAGAAGATATACTGGAAGCCATACCGGACATAAAGCGCATCATCAAAGGATTCAATATACCCTGCATTGAAAAAGATGGGTACGAAGCAGATGATGTTATCGGTACGCTGAGCCGGCAGGCAGAAGCAGCGGGGTACGAAGTGTACATGGTAACGCCGGATAAAGATTATGGCCAGCTGGTAACGGAAAAAATCAAAATTTATAAGCCCGGCTACCAGGGCGGCGATGTGGAGATAATGGGCCCCGCTGAAGTATGCGCTAAATGGAATATCAAAGAAGTATCGCAGGTGGTGGATATACTGGGGCTGATGGGTGATGCCGTAGACAATATTCCCGGTGTGGCCGGTATTGGTGAAAAGACAGCCGCCAAGTTGCTGGCGGAATATGGTACGCTGGAAAATGTGCTGGCCAACGCCGATGGCATAAAAGGCGCTATGGGTGAAAAGATAAGAAAGGGAAAGGAAGATGCCATCCTTTCAAAAAAGCTGGCAACGATTATTACAAACGCACCGGTAACGTTTCATGAAGAGGATTTCAGCGTACGGGAATGGGACAGGGAAGCATTAAGGGGAATTTTTGCGGAGCTGGAATTCCGTACACTGGGTAAGCGCCTGCTGGGAGAAGATTTTTCTGTAGCGGCTGCCGGAAAAGGAGTAATAGAAAAAGAAATACCGCAGGGTGTGCAAACTGATTTGTTTGGGAACATTATTGAGCCGGAACCGGTAAAGGCTGCCGTGAAGCCGGTTTACGCTGATGAAGACAGTGAGCCCCTGGTTGCAGATAAAAACATTTCCAACACAACACATGACTATACAGCAGTAGTGGGAGATAAAGCGCTGCAGGAGCTTGTCGCTTACTTAAACCAGCATACAGAAATATGCTTTGATACGGAAACCACCGGCATTGATGCCAATGATGCCGAGCTGGTAGGCATGAGCTTTGCCGTAAAACACGGAGAAGCCTTTTATGTGCCCTGCCCGGCAGACCAGCAGGCAGCCACGCATGTTCTTTCTTTTTTTGATAAACTATTTGCTGATAAAAAGAAAAAATGGATTGGCCAGAACCTCAAGTATGATATGCTTGTGCTGAAATGGTATGGTCGTGAACTGGCCGGGGATATTTTTGATACTATGCTGGCCCACTATGTGATAGAGCCGGATGGCAAGCGTAGCATGGACCTGCTGAGCGAAAAATACCTGGGCTATGTGCCCGTATCTATCGAAGAGCTGATTGGTAAAAAAGGAAAGAACCAGGGCAACATGCGGGATGTGGAGCTGGATAAAATAAAAGAATATGCCGCTGAAGATGCCGATATCACCCTTCAGTTGAAGCAGGTGTTTGAGCCCATGCTGGCGGAAAAAGAAGTGGAAAAAGTATTTCATGAAGTGGAAGGGCCGCTGGTAAAAGTGCTGACGGATATGGAGTATGAGGGCATTAAAGTAGATGTGGATTTTCTGGCTGCCTATTCTAAGCAACTGGAAGCAGAAGCTAAGACCGCAGAAGAAAGCGTATACAGGCAGGCGGGTGTTAGATTCAATCTTGCTTCGCCCAGGCAGTTGGGCGAAGTACTGTTTGATAAACTGAAGCTGGATACATCAGCCAAAAAAACAAAAACCGGCCAGTACCAGACCGGGGAAGATGTATTGCTAAAGCTGGCTGCCAGGGGGCATGCCATTGTAGATGATATACTTGCCTACCGGGAGCTGACCAAGCTTAAATCCACCTATGTGGATGCGCTGCCGCAACTTATCAATCGCAAAACAGGAAGGGTGCATACCACTTACGGGCAGGCCGTTGCCGTTACGGGCAGGTTGGCCAGCAACAATCCTAACCTGCAGAATATCCCTGTGCGCACAGACAGGGGAAAAGAAATACGCAAAGCTTTTATTCCCCGCGATGACCGGCATATCCTGCTGTCTGCCGATTACTCCCAGATAGAACTGCGCATCGTGGCTGCTATTAGCGGTGATGAAAATATGTGTGCTTCCTTTAAGCAGGGAAAGGATATACACACCGCTACTGCAGCAAGGGTTTACAATGTAGCGGAAGCAGAGGTAACAAAAGAAATGCGGTATAAGGCCAAGAGCGTAAACTTTGGTATCATCTACGGGCAGGGCGCATTTGGCCTGGCAGATAATCTTGGTATTTCCCGTACAGAAGCCAAAGAAATTATTGATAATTATAAAAAACAGTTTCCCGGCATTCAGCGTTATATGGATGATATGATCAACTTTGCCCGCGAAAATGGCTATGTACAGACGCTGATGGGCCGTAAGCGCTGGTTAAGAGATATCAATTCTGCTAACTTTACCGTAAGGGGTTTTGCTGAGCGTAACGCCATCAACTCCCCCATACAGGGCACAGCCGCAGATATGATCAAGCTGGCGATGCAAAAAGTTTTTTCTGCCATGCAGCAGGAAAAAATGAAAAGCAAAATGATCCTGCAGGTGCATGATGAGCTTTTATTTGATGCGGTGAAAACGGAAGTGAAAGAGCTGAAATCACTGATACTTGAAAATATGCAGGCAGCAATGCCGTTGCCGCATGATGTGCCTGTGATAGCTGAATGCGGGGAGGGTGCGAGCTGGCTGGAAGCGCATTGAGGGTTATCACCCTGATTTTAGAGTAACTACCATTATACCTTATATGAATCCTGCAGAAACCAGTATACCCGTAAATGATCTGCCGGCCCTGATAGAAGATCCAGAGCAGCTTGCCGCCCTGGCAGGAATGCTTTCATCGGGCCTGCTGATTTATAACCAGGATAAAAAATTAGTGCTTTGCAATGAAGCGGCAGAGCAGATCACCGGGTTTAGGGCAAACCAGTTAGGCGATCTTTTTTTCATAGGCCAGGAGCTCCGCTTTTTTAATGAAAACCGCCAGCAAATAGCCTGGCAGGAGTTGCCTTGTGTAAAAGCCTTTACCGAAGGAGCTGTAACAAAAGACTGCACAATAGGCTTTTCTTCCACCAGCAAATCTATTGTTTGGATCAGAGGCAATGTATACCCGGTATATAATGCTGAAGCGGGGCAGCTCCGGTATATCGTCATGAGCTTCATCAATATTACAGGACAGAAAAGGGCAGAGGAAAAAATAACCCACTCTTCCCCGGAGTGGCATACCCTGTTTAATAACAGCCGTAATGCTGTTTTCCTGCTGGATACTGATTATAGGATCAAGGTAGCTAACCTGTATGCAAAGAAGCTGCTCCGGCAGTTCAGGAGTGAAAATGAGGAAATGGAGGGGAGCAACTTCCTGGACCTTATCCTCCCCCAGCGAAAAAACTTTGTGCATGATATGCTGGACAGGGCAAAAAGCGGAGACCAGGTGGAATACGAAGCCCTTTTTAAAAAGTATAACGGCGAAGATCTCTGGTTGCAGATGAATTATACACCGGTGACAGATGATGCAGGTGAAATAAAAGAAATCTGTATCACTATTACCAACATCACCCGTATCAGGCAGGAAACACAAAGAACACTGGAAGAAGAAAGCCGGTGGCGCCTGGCGCTGGAAAGCGGCAGGGACGGCGTATGGGAATACAATTTTGAAACGCAGGAAGCCTATTATTCCCCCTTGTATAAAGCCATGCTGGGCTATACGGATGCTGAATTTGAAAACGATATCAGCGAATGGGCAAGCCGCCTTCACCCGGATGATGTACATAAGGTAGAAGAAATGGATCACCTGTACGTAAGCGGGCAGATTGATCATCACGCCATAGAATACCGCATCAAAAACAAAGCAGGCGGCTATACCTGGATACTGGACAAGGGTATGGTACTTGAGAAAGATAGTGAAGGAAAACCGGTACGTCTCATTGGCACGCACAACAATATTCATGAAAGGAAGTTGATGGAAGAGGGCCTGCGGCAATCGGAGCAGCGTTTTAGCTCTTTCATGAGCAATACTCCCACTATGAACTGGATCATTGATGAGCATGCCATATTCCGCTATTTCAATAAGCAGTATATAGCAGCTTTTCAGTTGTCAGAAGAGGCTGTTGGCAAATCCGTTTATGAATTTTTCCCGGAACATATCTGCAAAAAATTCATTCATAATAATAACCTGGTATGGAGTACTGGTGAGGCTATGGAAACGGTAGAGGAAGGCGTGGGGCCGGATGGTGCTCAGCACTGGTATCATATTTTCAAATTCCCACTGGCCTCTGAAAACGGCACAAAATTGCTTGGCGGGGTGGCGCTTGATATTACTAAGAAGGTGGCTATGGAAAAAAAGCTGGCCGAGGAAGAAGCAAAGAACAGGCGGGAAATGATTCAGGCCATCATGAATGCCCAGGAAAACGAGAGAAAAGAAATAGCCGATGAGCTGCACGATAATGTAAACCAGATACTCAGCTCTGCCAAACTGATGCTGGAGTCAGCCAGCAATAAAACAGCAGGCGAGGGCAGCTTTATTGAAAAAGGGCTTTATTACCTGAACGATGCTATCCAGGAAATACGTAAGCTGAGCCACAACCTTACCCCTGGCTTGCTGCGGGACATCAGCCTTGAAGCCGCCGTTGAAGACTGGATCCACAACATCAACAGCACCGGCAAATTATTTATTACGTTTAATAAAAGCGGCGACTTCAGCCAGGCTGCTATACGCCCGGAAGTGCAGTTAGCCCTGCTCCGCATAGCGCAGGAGCAGCTAAACAATATCATCAGGCATGCACAAACTGAAGCTGCGCTGCTGGAGCTATCGGTTTCGGCCACCCATGTTTCCCTGCTGGTGGAAGATGGGGGTACCGGCTTTGATCCGGCCGTCACCAAAAAAGGCATTGGCCTCAACAATATATTTAACCGGGTGGAATATTTTAACGGCCGGGTGGAGCTCCGCTCCGCAGCAGGGCAGGGCTGCCGGCTCAGGGTGGAGATACCACTGTCATCCTGAATGGACTTGCATGCCTTACCAGCACCAGCTTATTCACATTTGCTGATTGCTGTGGCATAGGGATGCACTTTTGCCAGCATGATTTTTGCCTTCACGGCAGGATCATCCTGCATGAACTGCCTTGCTTCCTCATCATTCTTCGCTTTAAAAATCACGAGGCCCATCATATCAGGATCAGACGTTTCATATTGCGTTCTGCCAGCGAGCGAAACAATGCCTTTTTTCTTCATTTCCTGCAGGCGGACAAAATGCTGCTGAACGGTACCCTGTGCCTCTTTATCCCAGTTTGCTTCATCCCGGTATTTTTCACTAAGCGTTAATACGCCCAGGTATTCTTTTAATACATCAGTATTTGTTTGCCCAAATCCTGTGGTTACAACCAGCAGGCATATCATCAGCATTGTTCCTTTCATACTATACTTCGGTTTATATTTTTCTATAAGAGAAATTCTAAGCTGCGAATAACAAACAAAGGGATTTGTACTATTGAAAGAGGTTGCTTTTTAAACAGCTAATCGTTGCACTGGTGCATACGTATTAACCATACAGAAAATACAAGGTACATTAAGGTTTCCCGCACGCCTTACCTGCTTTGCATAATTCACGAAAAAAAGTAAGGCATTAAAATTAACGGCATCATACGTTAAACAATACTATGCATTCAGCATTTGCTGCAGCTTCTCATTGCGGTTACGCAGGTCTGTTCCCCCTTCATAGATTGACTTCAGGTTGGCCAGGTAAAAAGTCCAGCCGGTTTTACAACCAATATGAAAATTGAATTTCCCTTTTTCATCATCCGGTATATTTTCCTGCTTCAGCGCTACAATGGTTTCTCCCTGCTCCTGGTAAATGCTGACCGTGCAGGTGCCCGCTTTGCCAAAAATAAAAACGAAGCGGTCTTTACCATTGCACTCCAGTATGGTGCCTCTTTCATCCGTGTCATCGGGATAGCCATGCCAGCGCCAATGGTACGTATCTCCCTTCTGCACAGGTTCTCCTGACTTTCGTTGTACGCCGTCCGGCGCATAAAAGCCGGCAAACCGCAAAAACCATCTTTCCATACCGGCCTGAGTGGTCCAGGCATCGTATAGCTGCTGCCTGTCCGCATTGATATTAATACGCACAGAAAACTGTGCCCAGTTATTTTCTTCTGCCATGGTATGATTGTTTAAGCCATGCTATGCAATCCTATACGATTTCCCTCCGTATCTATGATGACGGCCATAAAGCCGTACTCCGGTGATATTTCCGTTTTAGGTACCATTATATTTCCACCGGCCGCTTCTACTTTGCTGAGCACATTGTTTACATCAGGGCTTCCATTCAGGTAAATGAGCGGACCGTCGGTGGCAGAAGGTTTATGAAAGCCGCCACTGTCTACCAGCGCCCCGCCGATACCGGTCATCGGGTCGTCTACCGGGAACATCCGCATACGGATATTTTCCATATCCATCGGGATGAGCTTAACAGAAAAAATAGTTTCGTAAAAAGTAGTGGCCCTGTCCAGGTCGGTGGCCGCTATTTCAAACCAGCTAATTGCGCTTTGCATGTTGTTTTGTTTTTTTATGGTAAGAAAGAGTATTTAAATTTCCCCGCGTATTCGTTTCTGCTGTTTGTGTTTCCTGATATATAATGGCACATCCCGTGAACTGCTTTAATTTACCGCCATAAGCCAATAATGGCGCCCATCAGCACCAGCGAAAGAACGAGGTAGCCTCCGTTAATAAAGATATACCGTGCTGACCGCTGTTCAAAAAGAGAAACAATCGCCAGGCCGCAAAATACCCAAATACCTGCCAGGAAACCCGCAATAGCGCCCCAGGTTACATCTGTTTTTTGTGCACAGTTGCCGGTACATTCTGCAGGTGAATCGGCGAGGAACATGGCCAGGTTAGCGGCCATCAATAAAGAAAGGATAAAAGCCCAGCCATATATTTTAGACGCATTCCCTTTTTTTACTTCTTCCAGGGTCATTTTATTCTCTTTCATCCAGGCGTTGCCAAAAAGTGTGGGAGAGTACCAAACCCCGCCCAGCACAAAAGCGGAAATACCAGCCACCAGCACGGCCAGCCAATTGATGCTATTAATATCCATAAATGTTTTTTTGGTGATGAATAAAAGCGGTATATCTAAACTATTTTCTAATTTTTACCTGTCAAACTGAGCTATGCCGAAGCCGGAAAAAAAGCCGATGAATATTAACAAAGTGGTGATGGATACGTCCGGGAAGCCTTTTGTGCCTAACGATATTGCTTTCCGGCTGGTGCTTGTACCGTTTTTTGGCATTGTAATCCCGATTGTGACGGGTATGATCAATGCCCGGAATTTCAGCCAGTGGGAAATTAAATTCAGCTTTCTGTACACCATAGGCATCGCCTTTGTCATCTGGCAGGGCAACCGCTACCTGCATTTTTCATTACGCAGCTATTTTGACTGGCACAAAAAGCCGGTAAGAAAAATAGTAACGCTGCTTTTCATCATTGTTTTTTATACCGTTCCGGTAAGCGTATTGCTGCTGGTAGGCTGGTATCATCTTTTTGAGCAGGGCCGGGCTGACTGGGATGTGATATTCCGGTCTGCGCTCATAATAATGATATGCGTCATCTTCATCACACATGTGTACGAAACGGTTTTTTTGGTAAAAGAATCAGAAAACGAAATGGTGCGCAATGAACAACTGGAGCGGGCCCGGGCAGAAGCAGAGCTGGAAGCGCTGAAAAACCAGCTTGATCCTCATTTTATTTTCAACTCACTTAATACATTAAGCCACCTGATTGAAGAAAACCCGGCAAAGGCACGCCTGTTCAACGATACGCTGGCAGATGTATACCGCTACATCCTTCAAAACAAAGCGAGAGATTTGGTAGTGCTGAAAGATGAGCTGGAGTTTTTGTACAACTATTTTTCTTTATTAAAAATACGGTTTGACAGTGCCGTGCGGCTTGATGTATCTGTTGGTGCAGCGGCGGAAGAAAACAACCTGATACCGCCTATTTCTTTACAATTGCTGGCGGAAAATGCGATCAAGCACAATGAGTTTTCTGAAAAGGAGCCGCTTGTGCTGCATATCAGCCTTGATGGTGAATTGCTTTATGTGCATAATGAGGTAAGAAAAAAAGAGTTGCACCGCCCTGCTTCCGGCATTGGCCTGCAAAATCTGAAGGAGCGCTATAAACTGCTGACCGGCCTGGATATTTCTGTGAGGGAAAATGAGGCGGTATTTACCGTGCTGCTGCCGGTTCTGAAAATAGATTGATACCTTCATGCCTGCCGGAAACAACTGCTGCGTATGAAAATAGTAATCATAGAAGACGAAAAGCCTGCAGCCGAGAAGCTGGTAAAGTCGCTGCGGCGCTCCAGCTACCCTGTAGAAATAGCAGCCCTGCTGGACAGTGTGCAGGCGGCGGCTGAATGGCTGCAGCAAAATGAAATGCCCGACCTGCTGTTTATGGATATTGAGCTGGGCGACGGGCTCTCCTTCCGCATTTTTGATAAAATAAATATTACAAGCCCTGTCATCTTCTGTACCGCTTATGATGAATACTGGCAGGAGGCATTTGAGCACAACAGCATTGACTACCTCCTCAAGCCGGTAAAACAGGAAAAGCTGGACGCCGCACTGAAGAAGTATGAAAAGCTGCAACAGCATTTTATAGCGAATATCCAGCAGTTGCAGTCACGCCTGCAGGCTGCGGCCAGCCAGCCGCGAAAACGTTTTTTGGTAAAGCGGGGAGCGGACTATGTAAGTGTGAAGACTGAAGAGATAGCCTATTTTTACGCCACGCACAAGCTGGTATGCATGGTAACCAGCCAGCATCAGAAATACATACTGGATCAGTCACTGGCTGATATTGAAAAGCAATTGGACCCTTCATCTTTTTACCGGGTAAACCGGAAATACCTGGTACAGTTAAATGCTATAAAGAAAATAAAGAGTTTTCCCAAAAGCAAGCTGCTGCTGGAGCTGGAACCGCTTACCAATGATGAAATCATCATCAGCCAGGAAAATGTATCGGCATTTAAAGAATGGATTGGGCAGTGAGGTGGAGCAGTGCTGCTTCATGTTCTCCGGTTTTTTATATAATGAATTGGGGAAGTGACGGGCATAAAAAAACCCGGCGCCTCGTTTCCTTGGTCGCCGGGGTAAGGGTGTAACTACCATTAACCCTAAAACTACTGATTTCTGGGCCCGCCGCCACCACGTCGTGGCATCAGCGATGGCTCAATTTCTTCTTTCCATTTTTTGTACTGATCATCATTCAGCACGGCTTTCAGTGCTGCATCTCTTGCTTCTGTGATGGGTTTCAGCTTTTCCTGCATGGCTTCCCGGTTGGGCCTTTCTCCCCCGCTCATCATCTCCTGCATGGCTTTGTCCTGGTCTTTGTAGTAGGTGGTGAAAGCTTCGTCTACCTTGGTCAGTTTGGCGGCTTCCAGTTTGAAGGCGCTGTCTATTTTATCATGGGCTATTTTTACCCTTTCCTCCACAGTGCGGCGTTGAAATCCTCCTCCCTGTGCCTGAGCGGTAAAAGCAAAGGCTATCATGATGGCAAAAAACAAAATGGATTTGCGTTTCATATTGATGGTTTTAAAAAAATTTATTTCTTCTCATTTTTCTTGTCGTCTCCTTTGGGAGATTGTCCCATGCCTTTCAGCATTTTCAGCACAATAGAATCGTACTTTGGTAGCTGATCCGAAGTGCAAAGCTTTCTGACACTTCTGAAGTAAGTAAATGTCTGCAGGTCTATCGCCCTTTGCTTGCGGGCTATCTGGTCAGCTATCACGCTGATAGCAGAGTCACTTATCTGTTCATTGTTTATTTGCGAAAAAAGGCTGTCTTTGGATTTGCGCATATCATCAAACATGGGGCGGATGGTCTGGCGCTGCTTATCCCGCATCTCTTTATATTTTGCCACCTGCTCATCGCTGAAGCCAGCATCTTTTTTCAGCACATCGGCAATGCCATTTCCCCTGTGCGGATAGCCGGATGGTTTTTTCTTATACCATAAGAAATAACCCAGCACCGCCACATTGGTAAGCAGCAGCGCTATGATGATTACCAGCAGGCCCCTGTTAGTTTTCCCGTTACTCATGGCTGCACCAGTTTTTCATAATCAAAACTGCTGCTGCTGGCAATGAGGGATTCACTGTCCACTACTACCTGACGGGCATCTTCCGCAGTAGCCAAATCCTGGCTATCTGTTTTGGAAAGCACCACCACATTCAGCAGCAAAACCAGGAAAAGCCCGGCAATAGCTACAGCCGGCCTGGCCAGGAAGGCAGCTATCCGCTCCCAGGGTCTCTTTACTTCCCCCGGCAGCCTGTTCTTCACCTTTGTATACAGCCAGGCGTTTGCCGAAGCCCGGTTTATTCCATCCAGGCTATTCAGCGCTTCTTCAGCCCTGTGTTCTATCTCAGCTTTATGCTTCATAACCAAAATTTAGACGTTTATAAATAATAAAACTTGCTTATCCCTGGTGTTCAAAATATTTTTCCAGCTCTTTCCGCAGGTTGGTCCTGGCCCGGTGCATCAGCGACTCCACAGAGGAAACAGTAGTCCGCATTACATCGCTTACCTCCTGGTAGCTAAGGCCTTCCACCTTGTGCAGGGTAAAGGCAATGCGCTGATTTTCCGGAAGTTTCTTAATAGCCAAAAACAGCGCTTTTGCATCCTCTTTTTTATCAAGCTGCACCCCGGGGTGAATAAAATCCGGAGGACTTACTATCGCTTCATTATCTTCTCCAAAAAGACTCTTTACAAAAGCAAAGCGTTTCTTCCTTTTTTTCCTGCGCTCATGGTCCAGCGATTTGGTGACGGCTATCCGGTAAAGCCAGGTCGAAAATTTCGAATCCCCTTTAAAAGAGCTGATGGACTGGTACACCTGTACAAAAACTTCCTGTGCTATATCTTCTGCGTCTTCTGCATTTTGTACAATGCCCAGCGCCGTATTATATACCATATCCTGCCATGTTTCCACAATGGTTTTGAAAGCAGCCTCGTTGCCGGATTTCAATTGCTCTACCAATATCCTTTCGTCCAAAATCGCAGGTTAGTTTAAAAAGCGATATTACATAGTTTTCCGTCTCGTTAATTAAAACTGTACAAAGAACTTTCCGGACGGCGCCTTAGTTTTACGAAAGGTATGACAGCCTGCTAAAACATCGGCGGCCTGCCACCCCCGGGCCCGCCCGGCCCACCGGGCCCTCCCCACTGCCTTCTCTCCCCATCGCCACCGCGGCTATTGGTATTGGCTTTGCCAAAGTTTTTCAGGCTATAGGTAAAGGTGAGCATGAAATATTGCTGTAATACCTGGCTCCACGAATCAGTTATCTGGTTGTTTGCCCCCACTGTACGTGTCACACTCTGGTTTTGTTTTAATAAGTCAAACACAGATATTTTCAGCTCGGCTGCATTGTTCTTTAAAAATTTCTTTCCTGCCGCCATATTCCACAGCCAAAAGCTGGTATTAAATCCGTCAGACATTCCGGAGTAAGTCTGGTTTACAATATCATTCTGGAAAAACCACCCGTTCTTAGATAGCAGGTTTAGCTGCAGCCCGCCATTTTGGTTGGTATATTTATTACTGACCGTTTGTCCCTTATCAGTGCTCTGGGCATTGTTAAATGCTACGTTATAGGATAAGTTGTAATCAATATATTCATTGATATTGCTGGCCAGCACCAGTCCGCTGTTAAAACCATAGTTATCCGTCATGTTCTTTGTATTGTTATACATGCCGGGAGTGGTGGAGTAGGTAAATCCAACACTCAGGTTAATATTTGTTTTAATCGGGTTGATTGGCTGGCTGAAGGTGAAAAACGTTCTCAGGTTTTTATAGCCATTCATATTTACTGGCTTGGTAAGCTGGCCGCTGCTGCTGTCCAGCCTTACTCCGTTTACCAGTGAGTCGCCGTTTGTGGCTATGTAAAGGGCGTTAGTAATATAGTTTTGCTGCGCATTTAAAAATATATTGGCAAAGAAGCTCTGTCCTTTTTGCGTATTGGTAAATGTATACCTTCCTGATAAAAAGTGATTGTAAGATTGCTTGAGCTCAGGGTTGCCCACGCTTAAGCGAAGCGCATTGCTGTTATCCACCACATCCTGCAGTTGGGTAACGGAAGGGAAGTTGGTGCTTGCCCGGTAAAATATCCTGAATGAGCTTTTGGGGGACACTTTCTTGTTCCACATCAGGTTGGGCAATATATTGGTAAATGATTGCCTGAAGCTGCTGGCTGTAGGATATACCCGCTCGCTTGCCAGGGTGCTGTACTGAAAGTTGGCGCCAATGGAAAACTGGTTATCCCTGCTGGCGCCCAGGCGGTAGGTAACGCCTCCATTGTGTGTGGTGGTGGTGTTTTCAAATGTATTGGAAGCAATAGGCTGGAAAATGGTATAGTCATGCGTGAGCTCATCATAATCATAAGTCCTCCTGTCAGCCTTGTTTTTGCTGAATGATGGCTGATAGCTTATTTGCAGCATGCCTTTTTCCCCAATCGGCTCATTGTATGAGATATTGCCTCCCAGTGTATAGCCGTTTGTAGGATTATTTACATACTGGTTTTGCAGGGAGTCGGTAAAGAAGCCCCCTTTATAGGACTGGTTAAGCATGTCTATATAAGACACGGCATTATTCTTATTATAAGTTTGATTAAAGCTGATGGAGTAGGAGCGCCTGCGGTTGTTTTTAAAGGTATGCCTGAACATGATATTATTTCTCAGGTTATAACCCTCCCTGTCCGTGGTAGTTCCTCCCTCCTGTGTATTCACAATCGTGCCATCATTCAAAGTATAGGCGTAAGTACGGGACTCGCTGTTATTATTTTGAAAGTTCAGGCTCGGGATAATCATCAGCGTATTAAAGGAGTCTATCTTATACTCCAGCCGCATATTAATCCGGTGGTTATAATTGCTGGTGCGCACCCTTGAGCTGTCGTAATCAAAACGGTTTAAAAAATCTGTAATCGTTGTGGTGCTGTTGCGGCTGTCGTTTGCATTATTGCTTTGATTGAAAAAATAGCTGCCGGTAACATCAATTTTTTTACCCCATTTATCGCCATAGTTTATACCAAATGCATTGGTGGAGCTGATACCGGCAGACTGGCCTACCTGGAAATTGTTACCACCGCCCCCCATAAAAAAGCCGCCTCCGCCGCCACCACCGCCACGACCACCGCCGCCACGGCCTCCGCCACCACCGCTGCTTGTAACACCTAATAAATCCTGGGCGCCAAAGTTTTGCTGGTTTACGTTATTGAAGTTGCCAATAAATGACAGCCGCCTGTTGCCTTTGAAGAAGCTGATATTGCCCCCTGCAGCATAGCGGTCATCGGTGCCGTAGCCCGCATATATTCTGCCAAACTGGCCATTACTAATGCCCGATTTGGTAATAATGTTTAAAGACCTCACAGAGTTGCCATCGTCAAAGCCGGAAAGCTGGGCCTGGTCACTCAGCCGGTCAAATACCTGTATCTTATCCACCACGCTGGAAGGCAGGTTCCTCAGGGCAGCCGAAGCGTCATCACCAAAGAAATCTTTTCCGTCAATGGTTACTTTCCTTACCTGTTCGCCCTGTGCTGTTACCGTTCCGCTCCGGTCTACCGTTATGCCCGGCATTTTCTTTACCAAATCTTCCACGGTGGCATCCGGATTTACCTTAAACTGGCTGGCACTGTACTGCGTGGTATCTCCTTTTTGAGTTACCGGCGCCACTTTTGATACGACGGTTACACCGCCAATTTCCACTGTTGTTTTAGGAATAAATAAAGTGCCCAGCTCTATCACGGGCACAGAGTCGTTTGTGGCTACAATCTGCCTGTATTGCTCATAGCCAATATAGTTTACCTGCAGGTAAAAGGAGTCAACCGCCAGGCCGCTGAAGCTGAAAGTGCCGGTATTGTCGGCTATTACATTTATCACCTGCAGGCTGTCTTTTATCTTTTGCAGGGATACCCGGGCACCGGCCAAGGGCGTATTATCGTTAAGATCAAGAAGTTTACCTCTAACACTCTGGGAATGAGCCGCCACAGATAAAGCTGTCGCCAAAATCAATATTCCTATTTTCCGCATAAAATATTATTACTGCCAATAAGACGCCTAAAGGTGAAACAACTTTCGCCACCGGGCTTTATTTGTTGCGGCGGCCTTTTACCTGCCTGTACAGTTCTTTACTTTTCAAATGTTTATCGCCAGCAGGCCAGTCATAAAATTCAGTGCCTGTTTCAAATATCTCAAGTATCTTGCGGCTTCTTAAAATCTTTGGAAGACTTATGGAGTATAGTAAAATCGTAGCTGTGACGGGACTCCCCGGCCTGTTTGAGTTAATCAACAGTAAAGGCGATGGCGCTATTGTGCGCTCGCTGGAAGACGGAAGCACCCGCTTCGCTTCTTCCCGTATCCACAACTTTTCGCACCTGGAGAGCATTGAGATATATACCATACGGGAAAATGTGAACCTGGTGGAAATATTCCAGGCTATGGACAAAGCCGGCGGCTCCCTGCCTGATGCAAAGGATAATGCCGCATTAAAAAAATATTTTGAAGGCGCTTACCCTGATATAGATTTTGAAAGGGTGTATACCAGCGACCTGAAGAAAATGGTGAAATGGTTTGAGATACTGAAAAAGAAAAATGTGGAACTGAAACTGTCAGAGCTGCCTGAAGAACCGGAAGAAGCACCGGCAGCCGAAGCAGCACCAGAAGTGAAAGAAGAAAAGCCAAAGAAAAAACCGGCGGCTAAAAAGAAGGAAGAAGAGCCTGCGGCAGAAAAACCTGCTCCGAAAAAGAAAGCGGCTGCTAAAAAAGCGGAACCGGAAGAAAAAGAAGAAAAGCCAAAGAAAAAGGCGGCACCGAAAAAGAAATAATTTTTTACGTTTTTTATCAAAAGCTATCCTGCCTTTCCGGGGTGGCTTTTGTATTTTAGATACCTGCCGGATTTTTTTACCGGCTCAAAATTTATAAATGAATATGAACTATACCGCCGACATTAAAAAGCTGCCCCGTATATACCTGCCCGAAGCGCTGGAAATAACCAACTGGGAAACGCTGGAGCCTTATTTTAAAGACCTTTCCGAAAGAGAGATAGGCTCAGCCGCTGAGCTGGAGCAGTGGCTGAAAGACACCAGTGAGCTGGAGGCCGCCATCAGCGAAGATGTATGCTGGCGCCAGATACGGATGACAAGGGATACGGAAAATAAAGCTTATGAAGAAGCATTCAACTTCTTTATGATGGAGATACAGCCCCGTGTGCAGGCTTACTCTGATATACTGAATAAAAAGCTGGTAGCTTCCCCGTATGTGCAGGAGCTGGACCAGGAAAAATTTTATA
This sequence comes from Chitinophagaceae bacterium, assembly GCA_035326305.1. GTDB lineage: Bacteria > Bacteroidota > Bacteroidia > Chitinophagales > Chitinophagaceae > DAOLFO01. Next base: position 4,946 of record DAOLFO010000005.1, on the reverse strand, counting down.
CTTACCTGCGTAATGTAAAAAAGAATATTGACCTGTTCCGGGAAGAAAATATACCGCTGCAATCAGAGCTCAGCGTGGAAGCGCAGCGCTTCGGCATGATTGCCGGTAAAATGACAGTGACCGTAAACGGCCAGGAGTATACGCTGCAGCAGGCAAGCCGCTTCCTGGAAGATCCCGACCGCTCCCTGCGGGAAGATGTCTACAAAAAAATTGCTGACCGCCGCCTGCAGGACAAGGAAGAGCTGGATACGCTCTACTCATCATTGCTGAAAAAACGCCACCAGGTAGCGCTCAATGCAGGATTTGCCAACTACCGGGATTACCGGTTTGCAGAGCTGGGCCGCTTTGACTATACCAAAGAAGACTGCTACCAGTTTCATGAAGCGGTAAAGCAGCATGTGCTGCCATTAGCTGACCAGCTATATGAGCTGAAGCGCAAAAAGCTGGGGCTGGATAAGCTGCGCCCCTGGGATATAGATGCAGAGCCGGAAGGCACACAGCCCCTGCGCCCTTTCAGAACCGGGGAAGAGCTGATTACAAAAACGATAGGATGCTTTGACCGGTTGAGCCCCTTCTTTGCCAACTGTCTCCGCAAAATGCGGGAGATGGGGCACCTGGACCTGGAAAGCAGGAAAGGCAAAGCGCCCGGGGGGTATAACTGTCCGCTGGCAGAGTCCGGCGCTCCTTTTATTTTTATGAATGCCGCCGGTCAGTTGGATGATGTGACCACGATGGTGCACGAAGGAGGGCATGCCATCCATTCCTTCCTGGCGCACCCGCTGCCGCTTACCGGCTTTAAGGAATACCCTACGGAGATAGCAGAAGTGGCCAGCATGAGCATGGAGCTTTTCAGCATGGATCACTGGCAGGTTTTCTTTGATAAAAAAGAAGAGCTGCAACGGGCAAAAGAGCAACAACTGGAAAGGGTGATTACTATATTCCCCTGGATTGCCACTATTGATAAATTTCAGCATTGGGTATACGAAAACCCATTGCATACTCCGGAAGAGCGTAAAGAAAACTGGTTGCTGATAGCCAAAGAGTTTTCATCACCGCTGGTTGACTACTCCGGGCTGGAAGAGTTTCGCACTTATTTCTGGCAGCGGCAATTGCATTTGTTTGAAGTGCCCTTTTACTATATCGAATATGGTATAGCCCAGCTTGGCGCTATCGGGCTGTGGCAGCAATACAAGCAAAATCCTGAACAAGCGTTAGAAAACTATACCCGTGCCCTGAGCCTGGGTGGCACACGCACCCTGCCGGCCCTTTTTGAAGCGGCAGGACTGAAATTCAATTTTTCAACCGATTACATCAGCGGGTTGATGACATTTGTGAAAAAAGAACTGGACAACCTGGTGTTAATAAATTAAAAATACCCCAAAAGTGGTATACTGTAAATTCGGAAATATCAATTCTGCTTGGTACTTTTGAACCACTGAAAAAAAAATTTCCGAAAGGAATTTTAAAATAGCTACTAATCAGAGCCTTAACCTAAGTCCCCCTGTTTCCACAGGGGGGCTTGCTTTTTAGGCGTATCTGCCCGCAGCTTCAACTGCAGTTTTTGCATATTCCTGTAGCCACTACTTCTATCTGAGCAGCATTGTATCCTTTGGGAAGGCGTATATCCGGTGTTACCACATCATCCAGGCAGTATGTTTTTTTGCAGCGGCTGCACATGAAGTGTATATGATGATCGTGATGGTGGCCTTCTTCACAATTGTCTTTGCAAAATGCATAGCGCACCGCATTATCTGCCGAAGGGATAGTATGGATAATCCCTTTTTCTGTAAACACCTGCAGTGTACGGTAGATGGTAACACGATCAAAGTTGCTGCCCATCTTTTTTTCAATATCACCATGAGCCAGCGCCCCACTCTGCTCCAGGAAGAGCCTTAATATTTTTTCCCTGCCCGCTGTTACGCTCAGGCGGTTGCTTTTAAGTATTTCCTGTATGTTTCTTTTCATGGGGTCACGTTACTGGTTTAACATCTGGCGGATATCGCTGATCATCGTGTTCACTTCGCTTTCTTTTAACCCGTCATAGATTTTTTTTACTTCCCCTTTTTTATTCACCAGCGCCCAAAACTGGGTATGCAAAAAATCATCCTCTATGCTTTTCAGGTTATTGGCCGGGTCATCAATAGCATAGCTCAGGCGGGCGGCTTTATAGAGGCTGTCTTTGCGGCCGGTAAGAAAAATCCACCGCTCCGTATCCACCTGCAGTGAATCGGCATAGCGCCGCAGCATGGGTACAGAATCCGTTTCCGGATCGCAGGTGTGGGAAAGGATCAAAAAATCTTTTTCCTGCTTCAGCGATTCATATACTTTCTTCATGTTGGCATTCATAATAGGGCAAATGCCGGGGCAGGTAGTGAAGAAAAATTCGGAAACATATATTTTACCCGTTACATCCTTGTCCGTTACCGTTTTGCCATCCTGGTTGACAAAAGCAAAAGGCTGCACAACGGAAATGGTATCTTTTTTTACAATCCATTTTTGCACGATGAGATAAAAAACAGCAATGAGCACTGCAAAAAACCCCAGGTAAATAAGTCCTTTCTTCGACATGACAATTATTTGGGTGCAAAGTTACCATGTGATCTGCTATTTTCCGGCCCTTTGCAAAGTCAAATAAATTTTGCAACAATGTTGCTTTTTTATACTTTTGCCCTCTTATGCCGATGAAGATAAACTGGGATGCCCTGGGCATTACCGCCTCGCTGGCCTGCGCTATTCACTGTGCTGTACTGCCGCTTTTTACTGCTGCGCTGCCTTTATTTGGCATCAATATCATTCACCATACCGGTTTTGAAATTACGATGCTGCTGCTGGCTTTGTTCATCGGCCTTTATTCGCTGTACCATGGTTACCGGCGCCATCATCACCGCCTGTTGCCGGGCCTGCTTTTTACTTCGGGCATACTATTGCTGGCAGTAAAGCTTTTTCTTATACATGATGTACAAAACTGGCTGCTGCTGCCTGCAGTGCTGCTTATCGTAAGCGCTCATTTTCTCAATTACCGTTTTTGCCGGGTAGACAATCATGCCCATGCGGACGATTGTAATCATTGACCTTACTTATATATTTATTATTCAGGCTGGCTTCTGTGCTCTTTTGCCGTTTCAATATCAGCCGGTACTCAGTATTTTTTCAACCCAAGCAATGAGAAGGAAGAATCTTCCGCTATAATCGTATTTGCCAGCCTACCCAATCCTTCCACTTCCATTTCCACCTCATCACCTGCCTGCAGCCATTGCTCCTGGTAGTTGGGGTCGTTCAGCTTGCCGGTGCCGTTCAGCTCCAGGAAGCAGCCGGTGCCCACTGTGCCGCTGCCAATCACATCGCCGGGATACAGATCCACGCCATAGGAGGCCCGCTCAATGATCTCTGCAAATGTCCAGTCCATATCGCCAACATTGCCTTCGCTCACCTGTTTGCCATTCACATGGCAGGTCATCTTCAGGTTCCAGCTACGGCCGGTATGGTTTTCCTTGGGTGGTATTTCCAGGCCTTTCAGCTCATCCAGTGTCACCAGCCAGGGGCCAATAACGGTGGAAAAATCTTTTCCTTTGGCCGGCCCCAGGTTCAGCAGCATTTCTTCCATCTGCAGGCGGCGGGCACTCATATCATTCATGATCATCAGGCCGCCGATATACTGGTCTGCTACTTCTGCAGCTATATTGCGGCCGTGCCGGCAAATAACAATGGCCACTTCCAGCTCAAAGTCGAGCTTTTCAAAATGATCGGGCATACAGCGCACCGGGCCCGGGCCCTGTATGCTGTGGTGATTGGTAAAATAGAAGATCGGGTACTGGTCAAACTCCGGTATCATTTCCACCTTCCGGTTGCGGCGGGCAGCGGCTACATGCTGGCGAAAGGCATAGCCATCCCGGCAACTGGCAGGAAATGGTATGGGGGCCAGCAACTGTACCTGCTGCACCGGTATACCCCGCCTGCTGGTACGGCTGCCTTCCCGCAGCATCAGCTCGCCGGCCTGGGCTATGGGAAACATATCGTCCCAATAGTTTAAAAACATATTCATGCTGTTGGGCAGGTCGGGATGCAGCACGTCCATATCATATACTGTATCATGTATCAGCACGCCCAGTTGCTCCCTTTCGTCTTTGATATAAGAAACTAATTTCATCAGCAGATTTTTATCAGGTAGTCAATCGTTAATATTTAATATATGAAACAGAGCAGCAAAGTTACAAGCTTGTAGTAACTTCCTGTCATGAGAATGAAACCGGTTTCACTGATATTTTTTTTGATGGCGGTATCTTTTGCTTTTTCCAAAAAGCAGGATAGCCACCGGCCTGCAGAAATCAAAATAATACAGCCGGATAAACATATTACCTGGTATAAGGGCGCCATTATCCGCGGCGACAGCACGCAGAAAAAGATTGCGCTGGTGTTTACCGCTGATGAATTTGCCGAAGGCGGGAATTTTATTCTTTCCTCGCTTCGCAAAGAAAAGATAAAGGGTTCCTTTTTCTTCACCGGCCGGTTTTACCGCAACCCGGAAATGAAATCCCTTATCCGCAGGCTGAAAAAAGCCGGGCACTACCTCGGCGCACACTCTGATGAGCATTTATTGTACTGCGACTGGAGCAAGCGGGACAGCCTGCTGGTCACAAAAGCACAGTTTGCTGATGACCTGGAAAAAAACTATGCTGAAATAAAGAAGCTGGGTATAGCCAAAAAGGCTGCCCGCCTTTTTATACCGCCGTATGAGTGGTACAATGATACCATTGCTGCCTGGACAAAGGAAATGGGTTTGCAGCTTATCAATTTTACCCCCGGCACCCGTACCCCGGCTGATTATACCTGGCCGGGTATGGCCGGGTACCACGGCAGCGAAGAAATTTACCAGTCAGTCATTGACCGGGAAGCGTTGTCCCCTTCCGGGCTGAATGGTTTCATATTGCTGGTGCATACCGGCACCG
>DAOLFO010000252.1:0-5042 GCA_035326305.1 Chitinophagaceae bacterium | reverse complement strand
ATGTATATATTTTTTCGTTTTCATTGTTTCAATGATTTTTAGAATGAAAGACTAAGGCCAAACATCACTTTTTTGCTGATGGGGTAGCGGAAGCTCGATTCGCCGGAGCTCAGGTTTACTTCCGGATCAGGGCCTGTAAAACGTGTACCGGTCCACAGGTTGTCTCCGCTGATAAACACCCTTGCAGAAGACATGCCCAGCTTACTCATCAGTGTTTGCGGCAGATTGTACCCCAGTGTTATGTTGCGCAGGCGGATATAGCTGCCATCTTCCAGATAGCGGGTAGAGGATGAATTGGAAGCCCTGTTACCGCCCAGTACCGGTTTGGGGTGAGATACAATATCTCCCTGCTTTTCCCAGCGGCTCCAGCCTTTTGCCAGTACCATGGCATTGTATTTTTCGTATACCCCATCGTTGTCAAAGTAGAAGCGGCTGTCATTGTACACATAGTTGCCGTATACAAAGTTGACAAAGGCGGATAAGGAGAAATTTTTATAGTTCAGTGTATTCAGCATACCGCCATAAAATTTAGGAGTTGCAGACTTGCCCAGGAACTGGCGGGAAGTGGCATTGGCCACCGAATTATAATCATTGGTATAGGCGATATATTGTTTGCCATCGGCATCCAGCAATATCTTTTCCCAAAGCGGATCTCCGTTTGCGGGGTCTACACCTGCCCATACCGGCATATACCACTCGTCCATATCATGGCCGATAGCCACGGGCTGCCTGGCCCCCGGGGATACAACGTCCAGACCTTCATTCAGGCTGATTACTTTGTTGCGGTTCAGGGCGATGTTGAGGTCTGTTTCCCAGCTAAAATCTTTGCGTTGTATGTTTTTAGTATTAAGGGTGACTTCAAGCCCCCTGTTTCTCACCTCTCCCACATTTTCATATACATAACTATATCCGCTGGTTGTAGGCAATGGCCGTTGATAAAGCAGGTCTATAGCTGTTCTTTGGTATACATCCACCGTCAGGTTAATACGGTTGAAGAACCCAATATCAATCCCTATATTATTATTTGATTGTTTTTCCCAGGTCAGGTCAGGATTCCCTTTTTGAGAAGGTGCTGCTCCCGGTAGCCCGGCATAGCTGGCGCTGGTGCTCAGGGTGTACAAGCCCTGTGTGGCATAGTCGCCAAATGAAGCGTTGCCGGTAGTGCCATGGCTTACCCGCAACTTAAGGAAGGTAATGGGCCGTACAGACTGCATGAAGCCTTCATCGCTGATAATCCAGGAAGCGCCCAGCTGATAGAAGGTGCCTGTTGGGTTATTGGAACCAAAGCGGGAAGATCGTTCCCTTACAATGGAGGCCACAGCAAAGTACCGGTTCCTGTAGTTGTAGTCTGCCTGCGCCAGGTATTTCAGGAAGTTGCTTTCATTAATACCGCCTGTAGGTACACTGATCGATTCAGTGGCAGTAGAAGCAAAGGGCCTGCCCGGGGGAAGATTTTTTACCGCAGTACTCAGCACATTGTAGTAGTTCTGGGAGTATTCACCTACGGCCAGGCCTTCCAGGTTGTGATTGCCAAAACTCTTTTGATAGCGAAGACGGTTTGAGCTCAGCACATTACTGCTAAAGGAATAAGAGTTATAAAGCTCTCCGTTGTTAGCAAAGCCGGACTTTGACCGCTTGTCATAGAATGACATGGAGTTATAATTATTAGTGGTAACCCGGTTGAAACTGGAGAATGTAAGGTTTCTGGTAATCGCATATTCCAGGTTCAGGTCGCCGTTGAAGCGGGTGCTTTTTGCCGATGAAAGGTCATACTGCATATTGTGCAGGAAGTTGCTGAAGTCGCGGCCATACCAGTCCGGAAAGAGGCGGGGATCCCGTGGTGTACCGTCTGCATTGTATGCCGAATCAAAAGGCATATTGGTGTAGGCCTGGTACACCGATCCGGCCGGGTTGTAATTGTCCCTGATGTAGATGTAGTTGAGCAGGGCGCTTACTTTGATTTTGCTGTTGATCTTGTGCGTGATATTTGCGCGGAAGTTGTATCCTTTCTTATCATTGCCAATCAGCGTGCCTTCTTCATTATAATAGTTACCTGAAACATACGCTTGTGTTTTTTCCGTTCCTCCCGATACAGATACGGTGTGATTTTGGGTCATGCTTCTGCGGAAAGCGTGGCCCCACCAGTCGGTGCTTGTGCTCAGCACTGAAGGATCGCGGGGATAGAAAAGCTGCTGATAGTCATACAGCTCCTGTGAGTTCATCAACTTGAATTTACCTGTTGACGCCTCATTGAATCCTATGACTGAGTTTACGTCTACTCTTGTTTTGCCGGCTTTCCCTGATTTGGTAGTGATAATGATAACGCCATTGCCTGCCCGTGAGCCATACAGGCCGGTAGCTGCGGCATCTTTTAATACGGTTACTGATTCAATATCCGTGGGGTTATAAGTACCGCCTATGTTACCATCCACAACAATAAGCGGACCAGTGCCTGCACCCAGGCTTCCCTGCCCGCGGATAAGCAGGCTGGCGCTGCTGGTAGGATCACCTGAACTGCCGGATGCCAGCAGCCCCGGTACTTTGCCCTGCAGCAGGTTGGGCAGCTCGATAGAGGTTACGTCCCGCAGCTTTTCGCCAGATACAGTGGATACGGCACTGGACAGGTACTTCGTCTTTTTGCTGGAGTACCCTACCACCACCACATTCTGTAAGGCATCATCTGTACGGGCAAGCTGTACAGACAGGGTAGTGGAGTTTCCTACGGCTACCTCTTTGTTCTCAAAACCCACATAGGAGAACAGGAGCACTGCATCATTAGATACATCAAGTGAAAAATCTCCCGCTTCGTTGGTGTAGGTGCCCGTGGTAGTGTTTTTTACACTTACACTTACATTGGCCAGGGGGGTGCCTTCTGTGTCAGTTACTTTCCCGGTTACGATGCGCAGCCATCGTCCGGGATTACCATCAGCAGCCAGCAGGCTCGCTGAAAAAAACATGAGTGCCAGCAGCGCCAGCAGTTGAAGCGCTGTGCTTTTCTTTTTGTGTGTGCTCATAACAGTTTTTTAGCATTTGCAGTTATATGCTTTTACAGAAAAAGAAAACAGCAGGAGAAACGGACATAGCAATCAAAGCTGTTTTCTCTCTGTAAAAGGCAGTTGTCGGTATCAATATTATTGATTATAGCAGGCAATAAAATGTGCAAACGGCTGCGCAAAAACACCTGTATGCACATGCAATCGTTTGCTCATTAACTGTGGGTGGAAAGGAGAAGCATATTGCTCGGTAAGGCGGATAGCGGTCAGTGATGTATTAATTCACCCATAAGTTCTTCTTCAAAAAAATGATCTGCCTGAAGTGTGTTGTCGTGTTTGTGAGAAAGGATATTTATCAGCATTTCTATGGCCCGCTGCCCCTGCTGAAGGGGGTGCTGCTCAATAGATACAACCGGCGGGTAAGCAGAGTAGCTTGTCATGGGTATATTGGCATAGCTGACAAATGCCACCGTTTTATTGATATCAATATGGTGATGCTGGGCATATTGCACGGCATCAAGGTGAACATAATCATTGAAAGATATGACAGCAGTAGGAGGGTGTTTTTGACTAAAAAATTTTTCCATTGCCTGCCAGGTGCTTTCGCGGGAAAGATCAGTTGTTTCCACAAGCTGCATATCTACTTTCATTTTTTTCCGGGATAAACCTTCTATATACCCGTTGAGCCTTTCCTTGCTGGCCGCAATTTTATCCGGCCCGTTGACGAAAGCGATACGTTTGTGCCCCTGCTTTACCAGCCAGGTTACCATTTCTACCGTGCTATTGTACAGGTTGCAAAATACTTTGTGCGCAGGTGCATAGCGGGGCACCCGGTCAAAGTAGACTACAGGTATGCTGTATTTTTCCAGTGCTGCCAGGTGCTGCAGGCTGTTGGTTTCTTTTGATAAAGAGATAATGATACCATCCACCCGCTGCTTCTTCATAGCTTCCACTACCCTGACTTCCTGCTCCATATTGTCATAACTCTGGCCAAAAAGGATCGTATAGTCATGCTGCATAGCCGCAGTTTCAATACCAGATATGGCGGCAGAAAAAAAATCTTCGCGGATAAAGGGCAGTATTACGCCGATAACATAAGTCCGCTTCTGCTTAAAAAAAATTGCTTTGGCATTGGGCTCATAGTTCAGCTCTTTTGCAAGCTGCTGTACGGCGGTGCGGGTGCGCAGGCCGATGCGGGGATTATCATTCAGCGCCCTGGATACGGTGGAGACTGATACATTAAGCCGCCTGGCAATTTCCTTTATGGTTGGTAGTTTGTTTTCCATCAGGAATTTTTAATTGTCATTTCCCGGCAGGTAAAGTAAGCAGATAGGAAGAAGGGGGCCTGGTTGTAAAAAAATATATTCCGGAAACATTAAAAAAAATAACTGTACCGTTCCAAAACTCTTGTATATTCCAAAAAAATAGTTGCTTATGCTGTTGCGACACAGGCTATCAGGTATCTCCTTTTTCTGTATGCTGCTTCCCCTGCTGCAAATCTCCTGTTATCCCTCAAACAAACAGCAGATTAAGAAAAATAATGCGCTAACGTTTGCGCCCGGCTGGATGAAAGGGGATTTTGAAGATGACTATGCTATCCGCTATACTATTTCCGATTCTGTATGGCAGCAATTGCCCGGTAGCCGGTATGTGATTATCCGGCACCATCTGAAGGAGCAATACCTGGTAGCCCGCAACGACTGGACAAAAGGCAGCGGCGCAGGGCTATATACCCGTATAGACTATATGAAATTTGATAATATGCCGCCATGGGAATGGGGCTACTGCCTCACAGTGTATGATGCGCCAAATGATAAGGCGGCGGAAACGGCTGCAGGTGCAGACAGAAAAAACCCTAAAAAAGGATGTAACGGGTTCCCTTTTTCCAGGATGAAAAGAAAATAAAGGAAAGGAGAAAGAGGGGAGATGTATAGAGATGTACGGTGTACGGCATAGCGAATTACGAATTTCGATTTAAGATTTACGAATAACGGGCCGGCTGATAATCGGTGGTCAGTGGTCAGTCATCAGCGGTCGATTGCCGATTCA
>DAOLFO010000251.1:0-5043 GCA_035326305.1 Chitinophagaceae bacterium | reverse complement strand
TTTTTTGATAATCGGACTTCGCCTGCTGGACAGGCTTGGCTCCAAAGCCGCCGAAAAACTGTAATGCACGATGGAAAATAATATTGTTTTAAGCGCCAGGGATATCAGCAAAACCTTTATCATCAGCGAGGACAGCCACAATACGGTCAAGCACCGGTTATTCAACCTCTTTAATCCGCCACGCAGAAAGCGGCTGGAGGCGCTGAAAACACTTTCTCTGGATATCAGGCGGGGTGAGTGTATTGGCCTCATCGGGCGCAACGGTTCGGGAAAATCAACACTGGTGAAAGTGCTGGCCGGAGTATACCCTGCTGATACCGGTTATCTGAAAATAAACGGATCCACTATGCTGATGAACCTCGGTGTTGGCATGAGCCATGAGCTGACAGCAAGGGAAAATGTATATGTTTCGGGCTCTGTGCTTGGCCTGAAGATAAAAGAGATTGATGCCATCTTTGATGAAATCATTGACTTTGCCGAGCTGCGTGAATTTGTAGATACCAAAATAAAATTTTTTTCATCCGGTATGGTGGCCCGCCTTGGGTTTTCTATCGCTGTAAAAGCGGGGGCTGATATTATGTTTCTTGATGAAATATTTGCTGTGGGAGATATGAAGTTCCAGGAAAAAGCCGTAAAGGTATTTGAAAGCTCCTGGATACAGGGCAGGACGGTGGTGCTGGTGGCGCACAGCATGGAAACGATACGCCAGTACTGCGGCCGGAGCATGTATATGCAAAACGGGGAGATGAAGTTTTTAGGGGATACGTCCCGGGCAATTGAAATGTACCTGGAAGATAATCAATAGCGATGTCTAATTTTTTGGTTTTTTGTTGCTGTAAGGCGTAAGAAGAAAAGGAATGAAAAAACCAAAAGCAAGCCCGCCAAGGCTGCGGTCAAAATAGACTTCGGTGATCATGGCAAACACAAAGGTTAGCAAAATAATAATACCGAGGCCATCACGCTGGCGTAGTAAGGTGAGAAAAGGCAGTATGATCCATCCCGCTAAAAAAAGAAGAAGGCCTGCAACGCCAAGGCTTAACAGGATGTCAAGATAGTTGTTGTGCACATTTTTTTTAGTGTCTATAGCAAACTGGAAACCCCTGTCTGCATAGACTTTGTTCAATGCATCTTCTTTATCACCGAGGCCGGTACCGGCCAGGGGATGCTCTTTGAATAATTGCCAGCCGCATTGCCAGGCAGCCAGCCGGAAATTGGCTCCGTTCCATTGCGCGGCATTTAGCTCACCTGCATAATGGCTTTCTGTGCCTTTGCTGGTATAGTTAAACTGTGTGTAGGCCAGCTCACGAAAACGATTAAAGGTGGAAGGGAAAAATTTATACACCAGCAGTATTGCCACGGCAAAACCTGAAAACAGCGCCAGGCCCTGAGCATATTTTTTCTTTTTGATCATATAAAAAAGAAAGAAAAACAGTGCAGAGGCATACAGAAAGATCATCATGCTCCGGCTGGCCAGCAGGTAGCTGGTAATAAGGAGGAGCACCAGCGCCGGCACCATCAATGATCTATACTTACTGTAATCATTGGAGAAGAAAAGGAAAAAGGCAAAAACATAGATTGAAATGTTAACAAATACGGAAGTGTAAACGGATTGCTGGCCAATGAACAGTGACAGCGCATCATTATACAGCCAGGCACTGTTTTGCTCAACCGTGGCACGATATATGGCGTATCCTAAAGAGGCAGCGCAGCTAATGGTAATCATAGCAGCAATGCCAAGTAAAATATGATTACGCCTGCGGGCAGGCAGATAAACAAGCCCGATTGTAAGCGGGAAAATAATAAGAGGCAGGCGCAATTGCAGGAAGCGCAGCCCGGAAGTTGTATTGTCAGACAGCAGCAGACTTACCAGCAGCATGATTGTAAATCCCGACATGAGCCAGGTATGCCTTCGCCGGAGAAATAAAGACAGCTTTTCAGAAAAAGAATTATAGAACAGGATGTATACGCACAGCAGGCCCATCAGTATCACTTTGAGAGCCATAAAAAAAGGGAGAAAGAAAGTGAACAGAAATAATAGGATAAGAATGGAGAGAGCGGACTCTTTATTAATTACTATAGAAAAAATGTTTTTCATCTGTCAAAGATAATTTTTGAATCCGGTTTCTTCATGTGAAGTGCCGTTAATAAATTAACCCAGACCTATTTAAACCGGAGTATGGAAAAAATATCCGTAGTGATCATTACGTATAATGAAGAGAAAAACATCGGAAGGTGTATTGATTCAGTACGGCCTGTTGCCGATGAAGTTGTGGTGCTGGATTCATTTTCCAGCGATGATACGGTGGCTATCGCAAAAAGCAAAGGGGCCAGGGTATACCAGCAGCCTTTTGCAGGTTATGTATCACAAAAGAATAAAGTGCTGGAGATGGCTTCCTGCGACTATGTGCTGAGCCTGGATGCGGATGAGGAGCTTAGTGATGAGCTGTGCCAGTCAATACTAAATTTGAAATCCAGGCGATTTGTATTTCATGCATATGTGATGAACAGGCGCAATAAATACTGCGGGCGTTTTATCAGGCATGGCACCTGGTACCCTGACAGGAAAATCCGTTTGTTTGAAAAGAACACCCTCCGCTGGGGCGGTCCTGATGTACATGAGAAAATAATATTACCGCCCCGCATGGCAGTATACCCGCTCAAAGGTGATCTGCTGCATTATACCTTTGAATCGGTAAGCGATCATAAAAAAAACAATGATAAATACAGCACTATAGCTGCGCGGTCACTGTACAAAAGCGGGAAGCGTATCAGCCCGCTTAAAATAGCGGCCAGTCCTGCATGGGCATTTATTAACTCCTTTATACTGCGGCTGGGTTTCCTGGATGGATACAGGGGCCTGGTGATTGCCTGCCAGCAGGCCCGCTATCATTATTACAAGTATGCAAAACTTTATAAACTGCAAAAGGGTGGCATGGTAGTGCCAATAAAGCCGCGGTTAAATATTCAGCCCCCCGCACACGCTGATAGTCTGACCCGTGATATACCCGCCGAGGTCTGATGCAAGAAACAGCGTGACGTTGGCTATTTCCTCTGCGCTGGCAAAACGGCCTAATGGTATGCCCGATTTATATTTTTCACCGGCCTCTCCTTCTTTGAGGTAAGCGGTCATATCTGTCTCTACAAACCCCGGGGCGATGGCATTGCAGCGGATATTGCGGCTGCCCAGCTCTTTGGCCACCGATTTGGTAAACCCGATAACGCCTGCTTTGGAAGCGGCATAGCTGCTCTGGCCGGCATTACCCATTTCGCCAATCACGGAGCTCATATTAATGATAGAGCCGGTTCTTGCTTTCATCATGGGTTTGATGACCTGCTTGGTCATATAAAATACGCTGTTCAGATTTACTCTTATCACTTCGTCCCACTGATCTGCCGTCATGCGGAGCAGCAGGTTGTCTTTTGAAATGCCGGCATTGTTCACACATATATCTGCTGTGCCAAATTCTTTCAGCACATCTGATACAAAAGTTTCGCATTGTGCCGCATCCCCGGCATTGCTTTTATAGGCCTTCGCTTTTACACCGGCTGCTTTCAGCTTTTCTTCCAGCGCTGCTGCTTTGTCCGCACTGCTGTCACTTACATAGGTAAATGCTATATGAGCGCCGTGATCTGCCAGCTTCAGGGCTATGGCTTCTCCAATACCGCGGGCAGCCCCGGTTACAATCGCTACTTTGTTGTCTAATAGTTTCATATATTTTTTTTATACAAAAAACATGACCAGTAAAAGGATAATCAGGCCGTAAACATAGCGGATTAAGTTCGTAAAAATAAATAAAAACAGGGCCGATTTAAGAAGAGTAAGCCACCAGGCTTGCCGGTAAATTCTATTTAAAGCCAAAAATATAAAAAGCGCAAAGCAGCCCAGCATCACCCACCAGGTCCATGCGCCGTCATCAAACATATATATTGCACCCGGTGCCAGCTTGCTGACCAGGAAAGCGCAAAAGGGAAGAAACAAAAAGTGTGAGAAAATATAGAAGGAGGTTATTTCGGTGCCCGCTATGAAATGATCAAAGAAGTAGCGTTTTTTTGAGTAAAACAGGATAAATAATACAAGCGCAGAAAATGGAAGAAAGAGAAAGAGCCCCAGCTTGGATATCTTAGGTGATTTTTGATCATACTTCTCCGCCACCTGCCGGTACGTCATTTCTTTGTTTTTCATTTTTGTTTTAATCAGTGGTAGGGCAATCCCGGCGTAGCCATACTCAGGAAAGGTATATGTATCCAGCTTCATGTTCAGACCTTCAAACCGGGGAAAAAGCAGGTAAAGGATAACAAGGATGAAGAAAAACGAAACAGGTTTGAAGTACTTCTTACGGATACCTGCACTATAATCCAGCGATAGCTTTCCCGGTTTGGACAAGAAGGCTTTTAATGTAACAAAAAACTTTCCCTCAAAATGGGTAATAAAGTGAAAGGCTTCTTCAAATAAATGCAGTACGGATTTGTCATGATCGGTAAATACTTTTTCCCCGCACTGGTTGCAGTATTTGCCCTCAAAATGGTTTCCGCAGCTTTTGCAGGTATGTTGTGGCAGGCTCATGTGCTATTATTGGCGGGACAGCAGCAATATATCATCCACATATTTCCGCTCATTGCACAGCCGGGGTATTTTATGCTGACCACCCAGCTTTCCCTTTAGCTGCAGCCATTTGTTGAACGTTCCTTTTCTCAGCGCATGCAGTACAGGCAGGCGCAGGGCAATGTTTTTATGCCGTTTAGCTTCATAATCGCTATTGACATTTTTTAGTGAGCGATCCAGCTCTTCCGTAAACTGCTGCAGGCTTTCCGGCTCTTTTTCAAACTCTACCAGCCATTCATGCGCTCCGTTTCCTTCATCTGAAAAATATACCGGGGCAGCCGTATAGTCATTTACCACGGCGCCTGTGGCTTCGCAGGCAGCGGCTATGGCCCTGTCGGAATTGTCCACGATGATCTCTTCCCCAAAAGCATTGATATAATGTTTCAGCCGGCCCGATACCCTGATACGGTAAGGCGCCAGCGAGGTAAACTGTACTGTAT
>DAOLFO010000250.1:0-5064 GCA_035326305.1 Chitinophagaceae bacterium | reverse complement strand
AAGCCCAATCAGCCCGTCATCCTGCGGCGCCACAATGCTTACCACACCCATCGGTTCGGGCACAGAAAAATTGAAATGGGAAGTGGCCACGGGATTTACTGCGCTGAATACCTGCTGGTATTTATCGCACCAGCCGGCATAATAGATCAGCCGGTCAATGCAAAGGGTTACTTCTTTTTCTGCTTTTGCTTTTGTTGTGCCCTGCTGAATCAGCTCTTCAACAAACTGCGCTTTTCTTCCTTCCAGCATTTCGGCTATCCGGTACAGTATCTGGCTCCTGTTGAAGGCAGACCTGCCGCTCCATCCGCCGAAAGCGCTGCGGGCAGCCACTACGGCATCCCGGAAATCTTTGCGGGAGCAAAGGCATACATTCGCCAGCTTTTCCCCTTTTGCGTTTACGGGGCTATAGTACCTGCCGGATTCTGTTCTTGGGAATTGTCCGCCGATATAAATCTTATATGTCTTCAGCACTTCCAGCCGTTTGGAAGAAGCAGGCCTCTCTAACCCGTTTGCATTTATGCTTAGCGAAGATTTCTTTATAGTTTTTTCCATTATAAAAGTTTAAGGCTTAAAGTTTGAAGTTTAAGGTTGTCATTTGAAAATACTTTCCTTGTTGTTATAGGTTTCCGGCGGGAAAGAACATTAAACTTCAGACTTTAAACTGTTAACGACAAATACGGTGCTAACCCGTGCAGCCCCCCTTCCCGTCCGAACCCGCTTTCTTTATAACCACCAAACGGCGAAGTGGGATCAAACTGGTTAAATGTATTGGCCCATACCACACCGGAGCGAAGGCGTTTGGTCATATTAAAAACTTTGGAACCCTTATCCGTCCATACACCCGCACTGAGGCCATACGGCGTATTGTTTGCTTTTTCTATTACTTCATCATCCGTACGGAAAGTAATGATCGCCAGCACCGGCCCGAATATTTCTTCCTGGGCAATGCGGTTGCTTTGCGCTACATTGGTGAAGAGTGTAGGGCGGCAGAAATATCCTTTGCGCGGCAGCGGGCAACTGCTTTCATACATTTCAGCTCCTTCCTGTTTCCCTATTTTAATATACTTATGAATGGTGTCAAGCTGCTGGCGGGAGTTAACAGCCCCGATATCTGTATTCTTATCCAGCGGATCGCCCACGATCAATGATTCCATCCGGTCTTTCAGCTTGCGTATAACTGTTTTGGCAACGGACTCCTGCACGTACAGCCTTGAACCGGCGCAGCACACATGCCCCTGGTTGAAAAAGATACCATTGATCACACCTTCCACCGCCTGGTCAATAGCTGCATCTTCAAAGATGATATTCGCTGCTTTGCCACCCAGTTCCAGCGTTACTTTTTTATCCGTACCGGCTACTGCCTTTTGTATGATCTTGCCTACTTCCGTAGAGCCGGTAAATGCTATTTTATTAATATCCGGGTGATTGACTATGGCTGCACCGGTAGCGCCTGCACCTGTAAGTATATTAACCACGCCGGGCGGCAGATCGGCTTCCTGTATAATTTCTGCCAGCTTCAGTGCGGTGAGCGGTGTGGTTTCTGCCGGCTTCAGCACTACTGTATTGCCGGTGGCTAATGCCGGCGCAATCTTCCAGGCAGCCATCAGCAGCGGAAAATTCCAGGGAATGATTTGCCCGGCCACACCGAGTGATTCGGCCCTGCGGTTAGGAAAAGCATAGTCCAGCTTGTCGGCCCAGCCTGCATAGTAAAAGAAATGGTTGGCAGCCGTTGGTACATCAAAGTCGCGGCTTTCCCTTATCGGCTTGCCGCCGTCGAGTGATTCTATTACTGCCAGTTCCCTTGCTTTTTCCTGCACCATTCTTGCAATACGGAAAATGTATTTGCCCCGTTCTTTTGCCGGCATCTTTCTCCAGGTTTTTTCATACGCCTGCCGGGCGGCTGCTACCGCTTTATTTACATCTGCTTCATTTGCATCCGCCACTTCGCTCAGCTTTTCCTCTGTAGCCGGATTGATGGTATCAAAATATTTTTTTCCTGAAGGCTTTTGCCATGCTCCATTGATAAACAGGTCGTATTGTTTTTTAATAACAGCAATGTTCCTGCTTTCGGGCGCCGGCGCATAAGTCCACCCGGTATCAAATTTGAGCTTCAGCGTATTTTTTTTTGCGGCAGTTTTTTTTGTTGTAGCCATGCCTTTATACTGGTTTAAGGTCTGAAGTTTGAGGTTAAAAGTTTAAGGTTTTCCAGAGTTGTATTTTCTTCTTGTGCCAGGCAGTTCTGACTTACACAGGTAGCCGATAAAATTCTGGAGTAGCCCGCTAATTTGCATTACTTCGTTTTTAAGTAAATTAAACTCTTCTGTTGTAATATAATCTCTATCCGCTGCACGGTATAATTGTGACCTTAATTCTCCGCATGATCCTTTTGCATACCCCAGGAACGTAATAAATTCTCCCTTCGATCCGCGTTCAAACCCTTCCGCAATATTATCCATTACTGAGCCTGAAGCGCCTTCTGTTTGCTGGATCAACCGAAAGTTGTTTTGAAATTTTCCCTGCTTTATATATTCACCAAGCACCCTGCAAACCTCTCTTGCCTTTTTCCAGCTATCAATTTCTTCAAATGATTGAATCGTAGCCATGAGTGTTTTTTAGATATAGCAACTTGAAACCTCAAATTACCCCTGTTTAATCCACACTAAAATAACTCCCCCCCTGGTACACCCCCGTTGCCCCTTTCGCCAGTTGCATCAGCACATCATTGGCCAGGCTGCTGGCGCCAAAGCGAAACCATTCATTGTTCAGCCATGCTTCACCCAATACTTCCTTCACCATCACTAAGTAATGCAGGGCCAGCTTTGCTTTGGAAATACCGCCTGCCGGCTTCATCCCCACCATGATGCCCGTTTTGTAATAGTAATCCCTGATAGCTTCCAGCATCACCAGCGTTACCGGCATAGTGGCGGCCGGCTGTATCTTGCCGGTAGATGTTTTAATAAAATCGGCGCCGGCATACATAGCAATATCACTGGCGCGGCGCACTTTATCAAAAGCTCCCAGCTCACCTGTCTCCAGTATCACTTTCAGCCGGGCGGGGCCACAGGCTTCTTTGACGGCGGCTATTTCATCAAACACAAAATTATATTCACCGGTATGAAATTTTCCCCGGCTGATGACCATATCCACCTCATCGGCCCCTTCATTCACCGCATAGCGGGTATCTCTTATTTTCCCATCCCTGGGCGCCTGCCCGCTGGGAAAAGCAGTGGCTACCGAAGCCACTTTAATGCCGGAACCTTCAAGGGCTTTCTTTGCCACTTTTACCATGGTGGGGTATACACATACGGCGGCCACAGCGGGCAGGCCGGGCAGTGCATCATGCAGGTGCATCGCTTTATAGCAAAGCTGCTTTACTTTTCCATCGGTATCTTTCCCTTCCAGGGTAGTGAGGTCAATCATGTTGAGCACCAGCTTCAGGCCGTTGGTTTTTGCTTCATTTTTGATGCTGCGTTTAGTAAACCGGGCCGCCCGTTCTTCCACGCCGGTCTGGTCTATGCGGGGTGATAAGGAAAAATCCGGTAACAGCGTGGCTGACTTCATACAGATTGATTTATAGCGAAAACCAAAGGTAGTCAAACTAAAAGGTACATCAAAAGGGACGATTCCCTGCCGCTGTTTTCAGCGATTTCAAAAATGTGATGATTATGGGGAAAGTTTATAGCCTGATTGCTGTAAATTCGGCTTCCTTTCGCCGCAAGGTACTGGTGCAAAAATCTTCTAATTATAAAAATTAATTGCAAATGAGAAAAACCAGTCTCTTTTCCAAAGCGCTTTTGGGATGGGGCCTTTTTTCCGTGACGCTTCAGTTGGCTGCACAGCCTACTTTTCCGGAAAACGGAATAGCTGATCCCCGGCACGGACACTATGCCCTCACTCATGCCACGATTGTCAAAGACGGAGTAACTACTATTGCCGATGCCACGCTGGTAGTGAAAGACGGTAAAATTGTTGCCGCAGGCACTAATATAAAAGTGCCCCCCGGAGCTATAGAAATCAACTGCAAAGGCAAATTCATTTACCCTTCTTTTATTGATATCTATGCGGACTATGGCATACCGGCACCGCAACGGCCCGCCACCCAGGGAGGTTTTGGTGGTTTTGGACAGGCGCAGCTTACCAGCACGGCAAAAGGCCCGCAGGGCTGGAACCAGGCACTGAAGTCTGATGCCAATGCCTACACTATATTTAGTGTGGATGAGGCAAAAGCAAAACCACTCCGGGAAGCCGGCTTTGGCACGGTGCTCACCCATGTGCGGGATGGTATTGCCCGCGGCACAGGTACGGTGGTTACCCTGGCCAATACCAAAGAGAATTTTGTAATAGTAAAAGATAAGGCATCAGCTCATTACTCTTTCAGCAGGGGCACTTCTACCCAGAGCTACCCAAGCTCCATGATGGGCATGATTGCGCTGCTGCGCCAGACTTATCTTGATGCAGCCTGGTATAAAACACAGCCCGCTGCAGAAGGCTTTAACCTGACGCTGAAAACATGGAACGATAACCAGTCGCTTCCGCAGGTATTTGAAGCAAATGATAAATGGAATAACCTGCGTGCCGACCGCATAGGAGATGAATTTGGTGTACAGTATATCATCAAAGCAGGTACTAACGAGTACCAGCGGATAGCGGATATGAAAGCGACCAATGCTACTTTTATTGTGCCGCTTGAGTTTCCGCAGGCACAGGATGTGGAAGACCCGGTGCAGGCCCGCTTTGTAGCGCTTACCGATATGAAGCACTGGGAGATGGCGCCGGGAAATGCTGCTGCATTTGAAAAGGCCGGCATTCCTTTTTGCCTCACCACAGATGATCTGCGTAGTGTAAACCAGTTTTGGGCTAATCTGCGCAAGGCCATGTCTTACGGCCTTTCAGAGGCCAGAGCAATGGAAGCGCTTACTAAAACCCCGGCCACGCTGCTGGGTATTTATGACAAAGTTGGCAGCCTGGATGCCGGTAAGCTGGCTAACTTCCTTGTTACCACAGGGCCGTTGTTTGATGAAAAAACGGCTATATTATCCAACTGGGTGCAGGGAATTAAATACG
>DAOLFO010000249.1:0-5065 GCA_035326305.1 Chitinophagaceae bacterium | reverse complement strand
GCTGATTGTATCACCAGCTCATTATCCCCTTCCTGCACATCTACGGTGTATACCACCCATTTACCATCGTTGCTGATCAGGCGCTGGCCTATATTTTGCCAGCCATCGTATACAGAATGATCAAGCGGCTGGCGCTGACCGTATGCAACTGAAGCGATGGCTACTACAGCTAATAACAGAAATGACCTCATATCAAAAACTATTAAGGTTTTAAAGATAAGTGTCTTTGCTTTTTTATACAGCAAATTTTATACAACAGTGCTGCTGCCGGTACGGGCAGCCTGCCGGTGGCGCATCATCATCCACCAGGCATGTATGATGAGCACGGCGAGTATAATGGCCAGCCCGGCATAAAACCAGTAGCCCAGTTCCCTGTTTTCGTGGTAAATGGCAAATGCCAGCAGTATACCGTACACCGGCTCCAGGTTGTAAGAAAGGTTGACGGTGAAAGCGGACAACTTTTTCAAAGCGGCCGAAGAAAGCTGAAATGCCCATACCGAGCATACCCAGGCCAGCAGCAGCAACCAGCCCCAGTCCTGCCAGTTGGGCAGCAGCTTGTCAGCAGGAGAGTATTGAAGGTATACTGGTAAAATGCAGGACAATGCCAGCAGGCCCCCTGTCTGCTGCCAGGTGAGCATGGTTTCAATATTGGTTTTTTGTAAAAAAGCCCGGTTGTAAACAGGAAACAGGCTGCCCAGGAAAGCGGAAATAATACCAAGGATAATGCCTGTCTGATATCGTGCATCAAAATGAAAGATCAGGAAAACGGCAAAGATGGTAAGCAGACCCAGCGCCACTTCCACCGGTTGCACACGGGTACGGAATATCAGCGGCTCCAGCAGCGCTGTGAAAAAGCCTATGGCCGAAAAGCAAACAAGCGCAACAGATACATTTGCATACTTCACTGATCCATAAAAAGTAACCCAGTGCAGCGCTGCAATGCAGCCCACCCCCATAATACGTAAAAGCAGCCCTGCCGGTATCTTCTCTATTTTTTTCCGGAAATAAAAAAGCAGCCACATAGTAGCCGCTGTCAGCAGCAGCCGGTACCATACTATCAATCCTTCATTCAGGGTGATCAGCCTGCCCAGCACCCCGGTAAAGCCTGCGAGGAAAACAGCCAGGTGCAATTGTAAAAACGCTTTTCTCATAAACGGTGGTGAAGATAAGCCGCGATAAGCAACCGGCAGCAGGAGCAGCGGGAGAATGGCTATTTACTTTCGGCTGCCATTTCATTTTTGTGAATGGGGGGTACCAGTTGCTCTGTGTTTTTTACCCGCTTGCGGTAATTGGTAAACAGACTGTACCAGCGCAGCTTCAGCACACCGAGTATGCCTTCTTTCACAATGCCTTTATTCATTTTAGATACCCCGTAAGTACGATCCTGGAAAATGATCGGCACTTCCTTTAGCCTGAACCCAAGCTTCCATGCAGCAAATTTCATTTCTATCTGGAATGCATACCCTGTAAAATGAATTTCATCCAGGTTAAGCGTATCCAGCAGCTCACTTTTGTAGCATACAAAGCCCGCCGTGGGATCCTTGACCGGCATCCAGGTGATGAGCCGGGTGTACAGGGAAGCGCCTTTGGAAAGAGCAATACGGTTGGCCGGCCAGTTTACCACGCCCCCGCCTTTTATGTACCGGGAGCCAATAGCCAAATCAGCCCCATCGTATTTGCAGGCATGATAGAGGCGGCTCAGATCTGCCGGGTTGTGCGAAAAATCAGCATCCATTTCAAAAATATACCGGTATCCTTTGGCCAGGGCCCATTTAAAGCCTTTGATATAGGCAGTGCCCAGGCCCAGTTTTCCTTTTCGCTCTTCAATAAAAAGAACGCCGGGAAATTTTTGCTGCAGGTCTTTTACAATGGAAGCGGTGCCATCAGGAGAACCATCATCAATCACCAATACATGAAACCCTTCATCCAGATTGAAAATGGCATGAAGGATATTGCTGATATTGTCCTTTTCGTTATAGGTTGGTATGACTACTAACTTTTCCAAAACCGTGTACTAATGGCATCATACGAATTTACAAAAAAGGGCAGGAAGGGGCTGTTAATTTTTGCACAGCGCATCAACATAGCTATGCCTTTTTCAGCATGGTTCTGGTGTAAATTTCAGTCAGTTTCTGCTTGGTATGCTGGGGAAAATCTCCCTTCATCATCCAGTCATAATATTGTGGTTCAGAGCGCAAAACATCTGCTACCGGGCGGCCTTTAAACTTGCCAAAGTTGAAAACCTCCACCCCGTTTTCCATCACAAACCGGCGGGCAAAATCCACCACCACATCTTCACCGATTGTCTTAATGATAGAGTCGGTTGTGTGGCCCAGCTCAGGATATCTTTCCAGTTGCGCTTCCAGCACTTCATAGGTTGCCGTTGCATCGGCCTCTGCACTGTGTGCACCATCCAGCACTTTATTGCAATAAAATTTATACGCTGCTGTGAGTGTCCGCTGCTCCATCTGGTGAAATATCTTCTGCACATCTATCAGCCGGCGGCCTTTCATATCAAACTCCACTTTTACCCGCAAAAACTCCTCCATGAGCAGGGGAATGTCGAAGCGGTTGCTGTTATACCCGGCCAGGTCACATCCGTCCAGCATCTGCTTCAGCTCCTGCGCCACCTGGCGAAAGGTGGGCGCATCTTTCACCATCTCATCGGTGATGCCATGCACATCGGAAGCGGTTTTGGGTATGGGCATTTCCGGGTTAATGATCCTGCGCTTGGAGGTCCGGGTCTTATCAGGAAGAATTTTGACAATGGCTATTTCCACAATCCGGTCCGTACCAAGGTTTACTCCGGTGGTTTCCAAGTCAATAAAGGCAAGCGGCTTAGTAAGTTTCAGCATCGGATATCTGTAATTTTTCGGTGCAAATATGGCGGTAAAGGTAATGGTTTGTGATTGTTAAAAAAATGAAATTTAGCAGGTAAAAAGCGCCTGCCAACAGGCGTTGACGGCCAAAGAATGTAAGTTTGCATACTACAGCAGCCATCCTTCACGTTATGGCCCTGTACTCAACTAAATTTTTAAAACACCACAGCAGTATGAAAAAGTTTTTTGCAGCCACTCTTCTGATGATAGCCGGGGCCGTATTGTTTGCATCCTGTGCTTCTTCCCGCAAGTCAGGCTGCCCTAATAACCCGCAGGCTAATTACCGTTTCAGGGGATAAGAAAAAAGGGCTTAGTAAAGCCCTTTGGAATTAATGAAGTTAACAAGCGCCGCCGCATTCTTCAGCTTCAGCTTTTTCAGGATATTATAGCGGTGCACTTCTACTGTTTTCAATGAAATATCCAGCTCCAGCGCTATTTCCCTGGATGACATTCCATCCCGGATCAACCGGATGATATCAATTTCCCTGCGGGAAAGATTGTTCATTTCCTTATCGGTATGATTTTCCTCCAGTTCCTGCTGTGCCAGTATATTCTTTATTTCCTCGCAGATATATTTCTTTCCTTCATTTACTTCCAGTATGGCATTGATCATTTCCTCCTTGGAAGAGTTTTTGGTTACATAGCCCATAGCGCCCACCTGCAGCATCCGCTTGGTATAGGCAGGCATACTGTGCATAGACACAGCAATCACTTTTGATTCAGGAAACTTGCGATGAATTTGTTTGGTAGCATCAAAGCCATTTACCGGGCTCATATTTACATCCATCAAAACAATATCAGGTCTTTTCTCCCCGGTAAGTTCCACGGCTTCATTGCCGGAACTTGTTTCTCCTACTACAGAAAAACGTGAATCACTATTGAGTATGAATGACCAGGATTCCCTAATTAGCTTATGATCGTCTACGAGCAGAATGCTTATTTTTTCCATAGCGGGAGATAGGGATTTTACCTTCTTAACAAAAAAAACAGGTGTATTTATACAGTAAAGGTCAAGCAAAAGTATAGCTTTTACTTATGTATAAAAAAAACTGTTTAATGGTAAACCGCAGAAAATAAGTGTATCTACTTATTTTTTATAAAAAAAGATGATCTGGCTTAATTTTTTCTAAACGCTATTCCTGCCATCAGCCAGCGCCGGGGCATCACCGCACCCAGCAAATCACTATAGCGCTGGTTTCCAATATTATTGACCTGGGTAAACAACTGCCATCTCTTTTTCCCGAACAAAACGGCCATCCGGCCATTGACTACAAAGTAATCCGGAAACAGCTCCGCATTAATGCCTGCGGCTTTTTGCGGCTCCCGTTCTTTGTATATACCGTTGAGGCTGATACTGAAATGCCTTACCTGGTACTCCACAAAAAAATTGGTCAGCACTTTTGCGTGAGAAGAAATATAAAATGAAGGAGCTGCATCTTCACTGTTGCTGTTCATCCATACCACACCCGCTGCAGCATACCAGCCTGAGTTTTTTGTTGCCTGTATACGGTATTGCAGATCCAACTCCGCACCGGTAGTGACCACTGCGGCAATATTACGTGCCAGCGCATAGGTATTGCCCGGCACCAGGTTGTCCTTTCTCGGCATATCGTCATAAGGCGTGGCGGCCCAGTCGATAATATTTTTTTGCCGGCGCTGAAAGAAAGAAGCAGAAATGCGCAGCCCTTTTGCAGCAAAGTAATCAGCACCTGCTTCGTAGCTGAAAGAACGCTCCGCCTGCAAACCAGGATTGCCCACACTGCCCCCGGTAACGATTGCTTTATTGTAATTGTTATACCGCTCCGTAAAGTCAGCATCACGAATGGTTTTTCCGGCGCCTGCCCGCAACTGCCACTTATCAACCTGGTAAGAAAAATTTATTTGCGGCACCAGCTCTGTACCGGAAATTTCATTCCAGTCAGCACGCAGGGCCGGGTTAATGGTAAAGCCCGCCGCAGGCTGATAATGCGCCACTACAAACAACCCGCCCTGCCACAGCTCATGATTGCCCCTGTCATTGGAGCGGATTTTTTTATTGATGAATTGCACGCCACTTACCAGGCTCCATTTTTCATGCAGCTTCCACTCATCAGTAATCGTAGCCTGGAATAAACGGCTTTTATTTTCATTAGCAGCAGCCACGTTGTTATACTGATACTCATCCGATACCTGCTTGTATCCTGCAT
>DAOLFO010000248.1:0-5066 GCA_035326305.1 Chitinophagaceae bacterium | reverse complement strand
GGGGCATGGACCTGCAGAGTGAGCATGAGCGCTACTTGGTGGAAAAGCATTTTAAAAAGCCGGTAATACTGATGAACTACCCGGCGGCTATCAAGGCCTTTTACATGCGCCAGAATGAAGACGGCAAAACCGTGGCAGCCATGGATATACTGGCGCCGGGCATTGGCGAAATAGTAGGCGGCTCACAGCGGGAAGAAAGATTAGACAAGCTGGAAACACGCATGCAGGAAATGAATATACCGGCGGAAGAGCTGTGGTGGTACTTAGATACCCGCCGCTTTGGCACGGTGCCGCATGCGGGATTCGGGTTGGGCTTTGAGCGGATGGTGCAGTTTGTAACCGGCATGGCGAATATCCGGGACGTGATACCTTTCCCAAGAACGCCGGGAAGTGCGGAGTTTTAGGAAAATGAAATAATGTAAAATAGGAAAGAGGGGTGCAGTTTTTGGTTGCGTCCTTCAGCAGTATGGCAGGTTAAAACAAGGCCAAACAGAGTTTGGCAAAAACATTAGGCATGCGAAGTGGGAAACTTAGCATAGCGGGAATCACAGGATTAGTAGCCGTATTCGCAGACGTTCTTCCTGTTTATATCAACTATTTCATCTATGCCGAATTGCCAGAACAATTCAAGCAACTTCTCCGCCCCATGTTTGATCTTGCAATCAAGCTCTTCTTTATAAATGGGTATGGCGCAATAAATATGAATTTCCTTATCCTCTGCATTGATATAAGAGAGGCCTTCAGATAGTATGGTTGATTTCGCTAAAAGTATTTTATGGAATTTATGATTCACCTTCTGTGTATGATCCATTGGAATAGAATGTCCAAATCCAAACCATGTGTCATTAATATGGGGATATTTTGAAAGTTGCAATAATGTCCTTATCGGCCAATAATTATTTTCATCTCTGAGCTTTTTATAGCTTAGCGGCCAGTCTGCCGGTAGTAGCATAGTAATCTCAGCATATTTCAGGTTATCAATTTCTTCCGGTACATTCATAGGCAGGGCACTCATCCCACAGGTCATCAGCAGGTTGAAATTTCTTTCTTCGTTTGCCTTTACGAGAAAAACGTCTGAATGAACAACAGTGGATTCTTTTTCATGAAAAACTAACATTTCATCCGTGTCAAAAAACCTGTGAAGATGCCGGTCAATTATTTCAACTGAGTTGGGTAAATTAATTGGTGCTGTCATGGTATGTCTATTAAATAGTGATTTATATATATATTCTTAATATGAATAAAGCAATATGATTTCAGCCATCATATAAATGATAAAGGCTATTATCCCCGAATCATAATCCCGAAAAACCCTAATTGAAGAAAGTGCAGGTAAGTTTAATGTAACTGGTGGTGGTTAGCCGATGGTGGTATAAAATTGCATAAAATATTTTAAACAGCCAAGGCCTGAAATCTTAAATTGGAATAAAGTATAACAGGATTAAATAGTAACCGCCCCCTAATTTTTTAAAACAGCATTCTTATAGCTTTGCCCCATGTCTTTCAAAAAACAGCTCACTCCCGAACAAGCGCTGCAAAAGCTGAAGCACTACTGCGCCTACCAGGAGCGCAGCCACAGCGAGGTGGTGGAAAAACTGTATGCCCTTGGCGTGTGGAAGAAGGAGCATAATGCCATCATCGCTTCGCTGATAGAAGAAGGCTACCTCAATGAAGAGCGGTTTGCTATTGCCTTTGCCGGCGGCAAATTCCGAATGAAAAAATGGGGCCGCACGAAAATTAAATATGAGCTGAAGCAGCGGCAGGTAAGCGAGTACTGCATTAAAAAAGCCCTAAAGCAAATAACCGGAGAAGATTACCAGGCCGCATTGCAGCAACTGGCGACTGAAAAATATGCGGCATTGAAAGGCGAACAATACCTGGTACGCATGAAAAAAACCATGGACTACCTGCTGGCCAAAGGCTATGAGCCGGACCTGGTGAGGGTGGCTGTGGAAAAAGAGCGGGCAAAAGGATAGTGTTACAGCAGTATCAATAGATACCCCTTCATTCGGGCTTGCAACAAAATAAAAAGGCCGGTAAGATTACCAGCCCGTCGTTCACATGAGAAAAAAAGAATTATTAATAGCGCTGTTATTATGCAGCGGGTATATGCTGAATACGATGGCAAGGTCATAATAAGAATTGACTTTTCCTTCTCTTCTGTGTTAATAGCAGGTTATCTGTATATAAATGGCTGCTTATTGCGGTGTAGCTAATCAAATTTTACATGACAGCCTTCAGTCTTCAAATTTCATTTTTACATGCGTGCCGTCACAGTAAGGTTTATTTTGAGAGTGGCCACAGCGGCAAAAGGCCGTTACCTTGTGTTTTTTAGTTTCCTGCCCGTCTTTATCTTTTACCGTTATATTTCCGTATACCAGCAACGGCCCCCTGGGCAGCACTTCTACCTGTGTATCGGTGGTAATAGTGGCTGTTGCCAGAGACTGATCGTTATTGTAATAAAAGCTAAGCGCTCCGCTTGGGCACTTGCTGACCTGCTCCGCTATTCTTTCAGAGGAGGCACCTTCCATTTTGATCCAGGGCCGTTCTTTGGGGTTAAACACTTCAGAAAGGCCGGTAATGCCTTTCCAGCAAATGGTGGAATGAATACAGGTGGCCGGTTTCCAAACGACTGTTATTTCACCGTTTGTATACTTTTTTGTGATGTCCTTTTCCATATCCGGAAGTTTGGTGTATAAGTTACGGTTTATCCCGTTTCAAAAGGGGCCTGTGCAAAAAACACCGCTATTTGCTTATTTTGTTATGCTATGATACAGGATAACCTGCTGCTTGTTTTGTCTTTGCTGTTTGTCATTACGCTGCTTACTATGATCAGCGGCAGGCTGCGCATTTCCTATCCCATCTTTCTTGTTATTGGCGGGCTGGTCATTAGCCTGGCTCCGGGCATCCCGGTTATCAGCCTGCACCCTGATCTGGTCTTCCTGATTTTTTTACCACCGCTGCTCTTTGCGGCCGCCCGGAATACGCCATGGAATGATTTCTGGAAACACCGCCGGCCTATCAGTATGCTCGCCTTTGGGCTGGTCATTTTTACTTCCGCTGCTGTAGCGCTTATCTCTCACCTGCTTATCCCCGGCTTTCCCCTGGTATACGGCTTTTTGCTCGGAGGCATTATATCACCTCCTGATGCTGTAGCGGCCACCTCTGTACTGCAGGGATTAAAGACACCAAAGCGGGTGGTGACGATACTGGAAGGGGAAAGCCTGATCAATGATGCATCAAGCCTGATTGTATTCCGTTTCTCGCTGGCAGCTATCATTACCGGCCAATTTCATCTCGGCAATGCCGCCAGAAGCTTTTTCATAGTGGCTGGTACTGGCATTGCCATTGGTATCGCCATTGCACTTGTTGTATATGGCATTATGCGTTTTTTCCCTACTACACCGGCTATTGATGCAGCTTTTACTTTAATTACTCCCTACGTGATGTATATGACAGCAGAGCATTTTCATTGCTCCGGCGTACTATCAGTCGTTAGCGGAGGGTTGTTCCTCGGTTATCGTTCACAGGAAATCATGGGCTATGAATCCCGGCTGAACATTGCCGGCCTCTGGGATACGCTGTTGTTTTTGCTAAATGGCTTTGTATTTATCCTTATAGGGCTGGAGCTGCCAGTCATAGTACGGGAGCTGGGAAATTTTTCAGTTGCAGAAGCGATTTTTTATGGTGTGGCTATCAGCCTGGTTACTATTATAGTCCGTATGCTCTGGGTATTTCCCGGTGCCATTTTACCCGGCTTATTATTTCCCAGGCTATGTAAAAAGGAAAATAATCCCGGATGGAAAGAGGTACTGCTGATAGCGTGGAGTGGTATGCGGGGGGTGGTTTCACTGGCATCTGCACTTTCCATACCGCTTACACTTGGCGGGGTGGCATTTCCCCATCGCAATCTTATTTTGTTCATCACTTTTGTAGTGATACTGATTACCCTGGTATTGCAGGGGCTTAGCCTGTCACCGCTTATCCGCTGGCTCAGGATAGAAGATCAGGAAGAAAATGAGCAGGTACAAAGCCTTTCTCTGCGGCTTTCGCTGGCAGAAACGGTGCTGGCCTACCTGGATACAAATTATGGCGAACAAATAGAATCACATGAAACATACAAGCGGGTGCGTGACCGTTATGAGCGTATGCTGGAAGTGACACGGAAAAAACTTGCAAAAGAAGAAGCTGAAGAAGATATCAGCTTTTTACCGCAATACCGGCAAATGCTGATAGAACTGGTGCAACTACGACGGAAAGAATTAAACCGTTTCCGCTATTTGGGCGAGTACAGTGAAGATCTGTTGCGGGAGCGTGAGTGGGAGCTTGACCTGGAAGAAGCGAGGCTCCGCAACTAAACAGGCTGTTTTTATTTTAAATATGCTTCATAGGTCTTAACATATTTTTACCTTAGTGCCGGTAAAACCTGCAACAAATATGACGATACGTATTTTTATTACCGGCGGCACTTTTGATAAAGAGTATAATGAGCTCAACGGAGAGCTTTTTTTTAAAGACACCCACATGCACGAGCTATTGGAAAAAGGGCGTTGCCGGGTGCCAGTGGAGATACGTACGCTGATGATGATAGACAGTCTTGAAATGACAGCGGAAGACAGAGAGCTGATTACTCACCAATGCATCAACTGTGAAGAAAATCAGATTGTCATCACGCATGGCACAGATACGATGGCCGAAACGGCCGCTGTGCTGGCAAAAAAAGTATCGGGAAAAACGGTTATCCTGACCGGGGCAATGATACCGATTAAGTTCGGCAGCTCGGATGGCTTATTTAATCTGGGTAGTGCATTAGCTTTTGTACAAACACTGCCGGCTGGTGTCTATGTGGCAATGAATGGACGTTATTTCAATTGGGATAATGTCAGAAAAAACAAGCAAACAGGAGTGTTCGAGGAAATAAAATGATGGTACTTTTTTAGTGCAATACCGTCATGGTAAATCATCCACCCCTGAATTGGCAATTGCTGCGCCGTACATCTTGCCAGTTTCTTCCCGCTGTCACGCTGAGCAAAGCGAAGCGTCCCGGAGGGTACAGCCAAAAACCT
>DAOLFO010000247.1:0-5136 GCA_035326305.1 Chitinophagaceae bacterium | reverse complement strand
CCTTATCCTGCAGTGCCCTTAGCCCCGGTGTGTTCGGGCTGCTCACATTTACTACAAAATAGTCTACATACGGGTGCAGCTCACGGAAGCATATTTCATAGTCTTTCCACGCATCTTCATTCGGGGTAATTTTATTTTTACCAATATTGCCACCGATAATGAGCGGGTGGGTTGGGTTTCTTTTTTCCTGCAGTTGCCTCCACCGGCTCAGCCGCCCTGCTATTTTTTTTACGCCATCATTATTAAATCCCATGCGGTTGATAAGCGCTTTATCCTGCGGCAACCGGAACAGGCGGGGTTTCTCATTGCCATCCTGTGGCAGCGGGGTCACGGTACCTATTTCCACAAACCCGAAGCCAAGCGCTTCCAGTTCATTAAGGTAGCGGGCATTTTTATCAAAGCCGGCGCCGAGGCCTGCCGGGTTTTTAAACTTTAACCCAAGGACGGTTTTGGAAATGCCGCTGTGCGGTGGTGTGTACAGGGCCGCTATTAATCTCCTGAGCCCAATCCGGCACAGCAGGCGCAGTGTGTTCATAGAAAAATAATGCACCCGCTCCGGGGAAAACCAAAAAAGTATGCGTCGTATAAGAGGATACATATTTAGTTGTACTCAGCCAGTTTATCAACCAGTTTTTGATCAAATAGTAAGGTCAGCATTCCGGGATTGTTTTCCAGGTCAGTAAAAGTCCATTCCGGGGAAATATCATTTTTCACAGCCACCATGGACGATTGCTGGTAAATGCGAATGGTACGTGATGCCTTGTCCATGCTCACATTTTCTGTGCCATATTGCGATTTTAGTATTTCAGCAGTCAGTATTAGCGGGTCTTCTGCGCCGGTGGTGTCTGTATCCGTTCCTTCCGGCAGGAATTTCATCCGCATGATAAAGGAGTACTTTATTTTCATGTACCGGCCGCTTTCCCATTCAAACTCCGGGAAAAAAGTAACAGCTTTCATCGAGTCGAGCTGCACCGATACTTCATCATCCTTAAATGTTTCCTCCAGCGCTTCCCTCATTTCTTCCCGCGTAGCAATGGTAAATAGTTGGGGATAGGTATAGTCGAGGATTTTATCCAGGTCAAGCTGGTGGTTGGCCGCGAAGAAGCTGTCCATTCTTGCCAGCAGCCGGCTGTCCGGAGCCACCTGGGCAGCCGCAGCAAAAGCGGAGAGGAGAAAATGCAAAAGAACAGCCACCTTTTTCATGGGTAATTTTTTCAAAGAAACCTTATTGACAGAGCATGGCAAAAAAATTTTTTCTACAGAATGTTTGTTTTAATTTTGGTACAGAAGGTTGCATAAACAACTATATGAAACCGGCCCGTAAAAAAGCGGGCCAGCTAAATAAAAAACTATGCAGGAAGCGTATATCGTAGCCGGCTACCGTACCGCAGTGGCTAAATCAAAAAGAGGGGGATTCCGTTTTTACCGCCCGGATGACCTGGCAGTGGAAGTGATAAAAGGAGTAATGGCATCAGTACCGCAACTGGCTGCTGAAAGAGTGGATGATGTGATAGTGGGCAATGCTGTGCCGGAAGCAGAGCAGGGCCTGCAGTTTGGGCGTATCATTTCAGCAAGGGCCTTGGGAGAAACGGTGGCGGGTGTCACTGTCAACCGCTATTGCGCCTCAGGGCTGGAAACGATAGCCATGGCTACTGCCAAAATCCGTACCGGCCAGGCTGACTGCATCATTGCCGGGGGCACGGAAAGTATGAGCCTGGTGCCTACTGCCGGCTGGAAAACAGTGCCGTCTTATTCCATTGCTAAGGATGACCCGGATTATTACCTGAGCATGGGCCTTACGGCAGAGGCAGTGGCTAAGGAGTATCATGTAAGCCGTGAAGACCAGGATGCTTTTTCTTATGAATCACATCAGAAAGCCATAAAGGCAATAGAGCAGGGGTATTTTAAGCCGGGCATACTGCCCATCAATGTAGAGCAGGTATACCTTGACGAAAAAGGAAAAAGAAAAACAAAGAGCTATGTAGTGGATACAGATGAAGGGCCCCGTGCGGATACTTCTATAGAGGCGCTTGCGCGGCTGAAGCCTGCCTTTGCCGCAGGCGGGGTGGTGACGGCGGGCAACTCTTCGCAAACATCTGATGGCGCTGCTTTTGTCATTGTGATGGGGGAAAAAATGATGAACGAGCTGGGGCTGAAACCGCTGGGCAGGCTGGTAGCCTGTGCCTCTGCCGGTGTGCCGCCCCGCATCATGGGCATTGGCCCGGTAGCAGCCATTCCCAAAGTGCTGAAGCAGGCAGGCATGAGCCTGGCTGATATAGACCTTATTGAGCTCAACGAAGCATTTGCATCGCAAAGCCTTGCTGTTATCCGCGAAGTGGGTCTTGACCCGCAAAAAGTAAATATCAATGGCGGGGCCATAGCGCTGGGTCACCCGCTGGGCTGTACCGGCTGCAAACTCACCATCCAGTTGCTGCATGATATGAAGCGCCTGCATAAGAAATACGGAATGGTAACAGCCTGTGTGGGCGGCGGACAGGGTATTGCAGGCATCATCGAAAACCTGGAGTAGTGATGGCTGAAATGAGCGGTACTAAGGAGACAACCGTTTGCTGAAAAATGGGCAAACGGTTGTTTTATTTTTATATGCTGTGTTGCAGTATTTTGGGGAGCTTTTTAAGATAAGGCCGGAAAACCTTATCCGGAAATTTTGAGCAATGACAAGATCAGTTTTACAGGAATATGGTTTCGATGAGAAAATGGTGCAGGTAAAGCCGTTTGGCAGCGGGCTGATCAACCATACCTGGAAAGTGCTGTATGGAGCGGAAGAGTACATTTTACAAAAAATAAATAATGCTGTATTCACCGAGCCGGATGCTATTGCTCACAATCTCCTGCTGATAGATGATTATCTCAGGCAGCATTACCCGGAATATCTTTTTGTGGCGCCGGTAAGCACACCGGCAGGCACCACTATTATTTATAAAAAAGAAAGCGGTTACTATCGCCTGTTCCCTTTTGTGGCAGGCTCTCATTCTAAAGATGTGGCGGAAACACCGGCGCAGGCGTATGAAGCAGCGGCCCAGTTTGGTCGTTTTACCAGCCGCTTATCCGGCCTGGATGTCAACCAGCTCAGGATTACCATTCCTTTTTTTCATGATCTGCCGCTGCGGTACAGCCAGTTTTTATTTGCTATTGAAAATGGCAACCGGGACCGTATAAAAGAATCGGATACGCTGATAAAAAAGCTGGCCAGCCATTCCGGGATTGTAACAAAGTATAACCGGATCAGGGAAAACCCTGCCTTTAAAAAAAGAGTAACGCATCACGATACAAAAATCAATAACGTACTTTTTGATAAAAACGATAAAGGTATCTGCATAATAGACCTGGATACAGTAATGCCCGGGTACTTTATCAGTGATGTGGGGGATATGATGCGTACCTACCTGTGCCCGGTGAGCGAGGAGGAAAGCGATATAAATAAAATAGAAGTAAGGGAAGATTTTTACCAGGCTATCGTGGAAGGCTATTACAGCGAAATGGAAGGAGAGCTCAGTGCCGAAGAGGTGGATTGCTTTTTTTATGCCGGCACTTTTATGATATATATGCAGGCGCTGCGCTTCCTGACCGACTACCTGAATAATGATCAGTACTACGGGGCAAAATACCCGCAGCATAACCTGGTGCGTGCCGGCAACCAGGCCACACTCCTGGAGCGGCTGCTGGATAAAGAAAGCCTGCTGCATGCTTATTCAAAGAGTTTTGTAAAGTAATGTAGCGATACACGGGCGGGGCCCGGTAAGCCGGTGATAAGGCAGCTTTCAGTAAAGCATAATGAAAAAAAAGATCACGATACTTTATTTTTTCACCCTGGTGGCGCTGGCTGCTATAGCGCAGCGAAAGCCAAACGTTATTATTATTTATGCCGATGATTTAGGTTATGGAGATGTGGGTTGCTATGGAGCCGAAAAAATAAAAACCCCGCACCTTGATAAACTGGCCGCCGGGGGTATTCAATTTACCAATGGCCACAGTACTTCTGCCACATGCACCCCGTCACGTTACGCAATGATGACCGGCCAGTATCCGTGGCGCAAAGCAGGAACAGGAGTATTGCCCGGTGATGCGGCCTTAATAGTGCCAACAGGTAAAATGACCCTGCCAAAAGTGTTTAAAAAAGCGGGTTACCAGACAGCAGTGGTGGGAAAATGGCATCTTGGACTTGGTCAGGAACTAACAAAAGACTGGAATAGTGAAATAAAACCCGGCCCTAACGAAACAGGATTTGATTACTCATTTATTTTTCCTGCTACTGCCGACAGGGTGCCGACCGTTTTCCTGGAAAATCACCATGTAGTGGGGCTGGATCCTGCTGATCCGATTGAGGTGAGCTACAGGGAAAAAATTGGTAATGAACCGACCGGCCGGGAAAACCCGGAACTGCTGAAGATGAAAGCAACTCCGGGGCATGGGCATGATTTTACAATTGTAAATGGTGTGGGCCGTATTGGCTATATGCGTGGCGGTAAAATGGCCCGCTGGACTGATGAAGAAATGCCACTGACTTTTCTATTAAAAGCTGCAGATTTTATAACGGCCAATAAGCATCAGCCTTTTTTTCTGTTTTATTCGCTTACAGAGCCACATGTGCCCAGGCTGCCATCCACCATGTTTAAAGAAAAAAGCGGACTGGGCTACCGGGGAGATGCCATATTGCAACTGGACTATGCCGTGGGAGAAATAATGAAGCAGGTGAAAGAGGCGGGCATAGAAAAGGAGACGATCATTTTATTTAGCAGCGACAATGGGCCGGTGCTGGATGATGGCTACCTGGATGGGGCCGTTACCCGGCTAAACGGGCATACTCCGTGGGGGCCGTTACGGGGTGGAAAATACAGCGCTTTTGAAGCTGGTACCAGGGTGCCTTTTATCATTCGCTGGCCCGGCCATATAAAACCAACAGTATCGGATGCGCTGGTGTGCCAGGTAGATTTTATCGCTTCGTTTGCTGCCCTGCTGGGAGTGGCTGTTCCGCCCGATGAGGCCAGGGATAGTGAGAATATATGGCAGGCATTACAAGAAGGGACTAACGGAAGGCGCCGGCTGGTGGTACAGGGAGGCGCATTAGCACTGATTGAAGGCGACTGGAAATACATCAGCCCTAATAGCGGGCCC
>DAOLFO010000246.1:0-5149 GCA_035326305.1 Chitinophagaceae bacterium | reverse complement strand
TGTCGGGAAGACAGGATTCGAACCTGCGACCCCCTGGTCCCAAACCAGGTGCGCTACCGGCCTGCGCTACTTCCCGTACCTGAAAGCAATTAGTATTGATTCAGTTGCTTTTAAAGCGGCTGCGAAGATAGGGATTTCATCTTTAATAGTGACAACAAAATAGGGCTTAGTATTCCTTTTTGCCCGGTAGCCTGCTCCATTCTTCAAACACCTTCAGGGCCGAAGGCAGGGAAACTTGTATAAAGGGAATTTCCCGCTCCCCCGGCTTTGCGCTTATCTGCTCATAAATAAAATGATCGTCAAATGCTATTGCAGCCGCATCTTCTTTTGTATTGGCAAAAATTACTTTATCCGGCCTGGCCCAGTAAATGGCGCCCAAGCACATGGGGCAGGGTTCGCAACTGGTATATACGATGCAGCCGTCAAGCTGGAAAGTTTGCAGGCGCCTGCAAGCCTCCCGTATGGCCACTACTTCGGCATGGGCGGTAGGATCATTGGTGGAAGTGACCTGGTTAAACCCTTCGCCCACTATTTCCCCATCCTTTACTATCACACAGCCAAAGGGCCCGCCTTTTCCCCCCAGCATTCCTTTGGCGGATAAGGCCACTGCTTTTTCCAGGAAATAACGATCCTTTTCCGTCAGCATATTATCTTGATTTATGGCAAAAATCGGCTAAAAAATGTGTATTACCTGCCAGTTCTCCACAGGTTTCCCACGTTTTTGTTTTCAAAATGAAGTTACTATTAATTTTATGTTACCAGTGAGTGAGAATAAGAAAACATCTGTACTTTTTCGCCCCTGTTAC
Organism: Chitinophagaceae bacterium; assembly: GCA_035326305.1. Classification (GTDB taxonomy): domain Bacteria; phylum Bacteroidota; class Bacteroidia; order Chitinophagales; family Chitinophagaceae; genus DAOLFO01. The sequence goes on along the minus strand of DAOLFO010000246.1, from coordinate 4,343 downwards.
ACTTTAAAACTGCGACGTATGAAATGGGAAACCATTACTTCAGCCATCGGTCACAAAGCATTTGCCTTATGGAAAAACGGCCGCAAGCTTATTACCCTTGTATTTAACCCCGCATCCAATGCAGCAAGGGTGGAATACGAAGATGAGAAGAGGGTATTCCTGGTAAGAAATGAAGGGTTCCTGAAAAACAGGACAGTGCTTCGCAATGAATATGGCGTGCAGGTGGCACAGGCAGGTTTTGAGCGGGACGAGGCTTTTATAGAAGTAAATAAGGAGCGCTATTTTTATTCAGTGGATCAAACAGAGCATCCTGCTGTTACTTTTTATAAAGAATCGAAAGAAAACCCGCTGGCGGTATGTGCGCTGGATGCCACAGATTTTCCAAAAACAAATAAGCGGTTTCTCAGCCAGGCCCAGTACAGCCTGCTTATGGCGCTTTGCCTTTATGTATTCCAGCCGGCGGCTTCCGTACCGGAAGTAGCAGCAGGCTGATGAGATGAATAACCATTTAAAGTTGCTCCCATACTGATTGTGAAAATTGCTCCAGCGAAGGATCTCTTGCCCCCATCAGTAGCAGTACGCAGTTGCCGGTAAAATGCGGACGCATTACTTCCAGTAGTTTATTCCTGTCTTCCACAAAATAAGCCTGCTTGCCGTTGGCCTGTAAATCCCCGATGAGGTCACCGGCAGAAATGTCTTTTACTGCGGTGCCGCCTGCATAAAATATTTCACTCATCCAGATTTCATCCCCCTCCCGCAATACCTGGCCGATTTCCTTTACAAAATCATGGCGTAAAAAACGGGTAGGCCCGTAACCATGCGGCTGCAGCCAGGCTATGACTTTGGGCGCTACCGGCTGGCAGGATGCAATGGCCGCTGCACATTTTACCGGGTTGTGCGCAAAATCATCCACCACCCATACGCCATGCTTACGGCCCAATACCTGGCTGCGGCGATAAATACCTTCATAGTTTTTCAATGCTGCTGCGGCAATGTCAAGGGGAACGCCAACCTGTGCGGCCGCAGCCGCAGCTGCGAGCGCATTTTCCATATTATGCCTGCCGGGAAGCTGCAGCTCAAACGGCTCATCATTAATACGAAACCGGGTATGCATGCCTTCCTGCTAAAAGCCTGTTGCCAGGTATCCGGCAGGCTTATCAGCATCGGTACTGAAGTCCTGGCTGGTATTAGCAGATAAAGAAGCGGCCAGCGGATGCGATTGGTTGACGATAAACCGGTCACTGTTGTTCCGGAATTGCATAAAGACATCCATCAGCACCTCTATTTCTTTATGGTCTTTATCTACATTGAGCAGCAGCCCGATGGCGGGATGATATTGTACAATGGAGCCATCGCTTTCATCTGCTTCTATTACCAGCCATTCCCCTTTTCCCATGGCAGCATTTCCTGTTTTTCCTTCTTTGATCAGGCGGGTAAGGCCAGCCCCGCTGATGATGCCCGGTTCCATTCCGGCCTGCCGCAGTATGTCAAACAGCATAGCGCTGGTAGTGCTTTTGCCACTGGTACCGCCTACGGCTATTGTTTTCCTGTTTGCTACAATCAGCGCCAGCAGCTCTGATCGTTTTAGAATGGGTATACCTGCCTCTTTTGCTTTTTTTACTTCAGGTACCGAATCTTCTACAGCCGTGGACACAACGATAAGATCTGTTCCGGGGCCAATACCGCTGCCATCCTGCGGAAAGCATGAAATGCCTGCGGCTTCCAGCTTTTCACGGATACCGCCTGCTTCGTTAGTGGAGAAAAAGCGATCACTGCCGGAAACATTTTTTCCGGCTTCCTTCAGGTATTGGGCAATGGCGCTCATGCCGGCGCCGGCAATGCCGATAAAAAAAGGCTGGTTAAAATCATGGACAGACTTAATCATACTGCAAATAAACATAAATCAGCAGGGCACGCAATAAAATCAGCACTGGTTCTTTTGCTGGTAAAAGCGCACCATGCTGCCAAAGTCCATTTGCCGGGCCAATCCTGATACGGCCTGTGCTATGCGTTTGGTACGGGTCGCTTCCGTTTTGGCGCTTTCTATCCATTTGCTGAAATACCGCTGGTGAGAAGGGGCCAGGCTTTTAAAAAAAGAAAGGGCATCGGGCTCATCGGTAAGGCATGCCATCAGCTCCTGGTTCAGCTCATATTCTTTTTTGTCCACTGACAGCTTCAGGCTGATCATGGCGCCTTTTCTTTTTCCGGTACCTTTTCGCATATCAGCATTAAAAGGCAGGATAAAACTGCCATTGCCCATGGGCAGCAGGGTGGCGCCCTGGATTTTATAGCTGTCCAGCGTTCCCTTTACGCGGAATGCTTTTTTCGATCCGGGGCTTAGCTGTTCTGCCAGGTCAGCCGGGATATCAATATACATCCACCCGGTCTTATCACCTTTTTCCCGGAACTGTTGTATGGCTGCGGTAAACTGTATCATAAGTATCAAATGAAAATTAATAAAAACTCCAAACTTTAAACCTTAAACTTTGAACCTTTAAACCTCATAAACCTCCTGCCCGTCCTAACCTCCCTTTTTAAATTTCTTACAGTAACTTTCCCTTAACTTAATATTCAGCAGCATGAAAACTTGCCTGTCAGGAATGTATTTTCGGAAATCATTACTGGTTTTCTCCTTTATTATTTTTTCTATGGCGGCATACAGTACTATCCGCCTGCCATCGGTAGTCAGCAGCCACATGGTACTGCAGCAGCAGAGCCAGTCACGCATCTGGGGCTGGGCCGATCCTGCAGAGAAAATTTATATCACCACTTCGTGGAATAACAAAACAGACTCCGTAACGGCCAGCCGTGATGCACACTGGGAAATATTGCTGCCCACACCTGCTGCCGGCGGGCCGTACACCATTACTTTAAAAGGATGGAACACTATTGTGCTGGAAGATATCCTTATCGGAGAAGTGTGGGTTTGCTCCGGCCAGTCCAACATGGAGTGGAGCAGCTACAATAACCTGCCACAAATGAATGAAGAACTGCCTAACAGCGCCAATAATAACATACGGTTATTTCATATTCCAAAAACAACTTCAGCGCTGCCGCAGGACGACTGTGCAGGTGAGTGGAAAGTATGTTCCCCGGAGGCATTAAAAGGATTCAGCGCTGTCGGTTATTTTTTTGGAAAAAACCTGCAGCAGCATCTGAATGTGCCGGTAGGTTTAATCAATGCAAGCTGGGGCGGCACGCCTGCTGAAGTATGGACACCTTCTGAAGTGGTAAACGGCCAGCCTTTGCTCCGTGAAGCTGCAGCAAAAGCCAGCCAGACACCCTGGTGGCCTTATTTACCGGGCTATGCTTACAATGCCATGATATACCCGGTCACGGGGCTGAATATAGCCGGGGCCATCTGGTACCAGGGAGAAAGTAATACCGGCACAGCCGCTACCTACAGCCGGCTGATGAAGGATATGGTTACTTCCTGGAGAAAAGCATGGCAGAAAGATTTCCCGTTTTATTATGTGCAGATAGCACCATATACCTATGAATATAAAAATGTAAGCGCCTTGTTGAGGGAGCAGCAGGCCAAAGTGCAGGAGCTGCCTAATACAGGTATGGTCGTTATTACGGACCTGGTAGATAATATAAAAGACATCCACCCGCAAAATAAAAAAGATGTATCGCTGCGGCTGGCCAATATGGCGCTGGCAGCGCATTATCAAAAACAGGCAGCACCCTGGCAGTTTCCGCAGTACAGGGAGATGAGAATAGAGAAGGATAAAGCAATGATTTATTTTGAAAATGCACCCAATGGTTTTATGATTAAAGGTGGCGGTAAAGCAAGTGAGTTTTTTATTGCCGGTGGGGACAGGCAGTTTTACCCGGCAGAAGTAAAACTGGAAAAAGATAAATTAATCATAACCAGTAAGCAGGTAAAAAGCCCGGTAGCCATTCGTTTCGGGTTTAGTAATACGGCTATGCCTAACCTTTTCAGTAAAGAGGGCCTGCCCGTTGCTCCTTTTCGTACAGACGACTGGGAAGTGGATACCGGTAAAGAAAACTGATATGCAGCAGTATATTATATATGCCCGGGATGGAAAAGATGAACAGGCGCTGGACCGGCGTATGGAAGCCAGGCCTTTTCATTTTCAAAAAGCCTCAGCGTTAAAGGCGCAGGGGCATTTTATTACCGGCGGCGCCATGCTCAATGAGCAGGGGCAAATGTGCGGCTCTATGATGCTGGTACAGTTTGAAAGCAGGGAGCAACTGCAGCAGTGGCTGGATACGGAGCCATACATTACGGCAGGGGTATGGCAGCAGGTGGAAGGGCATCCGTTTCGCATGGCGGACGTGCCATAATGATATTAGCTGCCTGCTTTCAGTATGGCTAT
>DAOLFO010000245.1:2081-5152 GCA_035326305.1 Chitinophagaceae bacterium | reverse complement strand
CGGCTAACAGCTAATAGCTATTAGTAAATCACCAAATCAGAAATCCATAAATCAGGCATCAGCAGCCGTGAATCGCCACATCGTACACTGTACATCATACACCGTACATCTTACCAATCTTCACTCCGCTTCTTCAGTTCTCCTGCGGCTCTGAAAGCAGGTAATGTACCGTGACATTAAAAAGAGCAGCTATTTCATACAGCCGTTCTATATCCAGTCTTCGTTTTCCTGATTCCAGTTCGGAGTAGGCGTTTTGGCTCATGTGCAGCCAGTCGGCTACCTGGGTCTGGGTGTACTGGCGTTTTTTTCGCATATCCTGTATGCGCTGGCAGATCGTGTTTTTCAATAGTGTTGGCATAGGTATGCCAAAGCTAAAAAATATTGGACAACTAAGTATTTACCCTCACCGTACAATTTTATCGGAAATACCGATACAACCCGGGTATCGGTAAAACGGTTAGGCAGTTAATCGGTTACTGCTGAACTTTCCGGGTTCTTAGTATAAAACCAAAACGCTATTTGTTATGAAAAACAGGCCATTGTCAGCAGGTATATACCTGCTCCTGCTCAGCACCATTATTTTTTCTGAAAGCAAATCACAAACTTACGCCCCAAGGGGCAACGGGCTGTATAAGCCCCATATCTTTTGGCTGAACTGGAAGGACGCTACACCAGCACGAACCTGGGGCAGCCTGATTACAAATGGTACCTATACCTGGAGCTTTAATAACGGGTATGAAGTATCGGCGCTTGTATCCAATGTTACTGCTGGCAATGAACCAGTGGCATATAATTCTTCTGATTTTTCCGGTGATATGCTGCCTCATCTGTATAACGTAGATAATGTAACACCGACGGCTCCTTTCCTGCTTAATACGATAGGGATGAGAACTAATGATTGGGGAGAAACCACTTCTTTTTCTGTAACACTCTCAGTTACGCTCAATGGCAATGCTGTCCCTTTTCCGGGGATAGTTTTTGCGGATGCTGAGAATACGGGCGAGTCTGTTACCCAAAGTGAAATAGAACGGGTTATTTGCATGCTGAATGATGGAATGGGGTGGAGATTAATAGACCGAACAATTGTTGCCGATCTCAATTATATTGTTAATGTGAGCGGCGGAGGTCAGAATCTTGATATCACTATGCAGCCAACAGGTGCTGATGTAAACAGTACAGCTACCGGCGTTTTCTTTGCGCAGGATGCAACAAGTGTCAATATCATATTAAACCCTGTTTCATCCGGCCTGCAGGCAGCGGCAGTTGGTCTGGTACTGCCTTTTGATTATGGTGATGCCCCGCAGGCAAACTACAGGCGGGTGGCGCATCAGCAGCAGGTGCAGGTTTCCGGCACAGACCTGGCCGACGGCACTTATGTTATTACATCTATGCCGATGGAAACACTATCCACCCTGCATCCTTTGCGTATTGGTACAACAACGGATGTGGAAATACCCTTCACCACCTTAGGACCGGGCACTACTGCTGTTGCAGATGATGCAGATGGTACAGATGATGAAGATGGAGTAGGCGCTTTCCCGGTGCTGGCACAAAGCGCCACCAGCTATTCGGTAGATGTAAGTGTATCGAATACGTCAGGTAGCGCCGCTACATTATTCGGTTGGATTGACTTTAACAATAACGGTACTTTTGACCCCACTGAGCGAACAAGTGCTAACGTGCCTGATGGGCATTCCGGCGCTATTACGCTTACCTGGAACCCCATCACCGTTACCGGCCCCGGAGGTACATCCGTTACTTTTGCCCGCTTCAGGCTGGCAAACGCAGATGTCAACGCTGCACAGGGAGCAGCGGCAGGAGAGGTAGAAGACTATATGTTTTCCATCCCTCCGCTGCCGGTGGTGCTGGAGTATTTTCGTGCCACGCTGGCTGGTGAGCGGCTGGCGGAGCTGAGCTGGAAAATAAGTACAGCGGAAAATTTCAGTCATTTTGAAGTGGAGTATGGCAGCAGCATCAGCTCCTTTTCCACTATCGCTAAAATCCCCTACACCGGCCCCAATCAAAAATATTTCAGCTATCAGCACGTATTGCCCGGCTCCGGTATATGGTATTACCGGCTGAAGATGGTGGATAAGGATGGCACTTTTTCCTACAGTGGCTATACCCAGGTACGCATAGCAGGCAATGGGGTGATTACCGTAGGCCCTAATCCTGTAATAAATGAGCTGAAGATAAACGGGCTGACTGCGGCAAATGAAGTGCTGCTCTATGATAATGGCGGCCGCCTGCTCCATCATCAGAAAGCGGCAGGTGCCGGCCTTTCGGTTAACACTTCAGGGCTGGCAAAAGGGATTTATATCGTTAGGGTAAAAGATAATAATACCGGCGCCATCGTGCTGACGGAAAAAATAATAAAGCAATAAATGCGGAGGCATGCAGGGAGCATATGCGGGGACAAAAGAATAATGCTGCTGTTGCTGCTGGCTGCATTTCCTTTTGCCATGCAGGCGCAGGTTATCAGCCTGGAAGAAGGCAAGCCGGCGATAATAAATGGCATCAGCTATGGCTATCTTATCAGCAATGAACAGGTGAAATCTGCCGGAGGGGAGGAGTACAGCCGCTTTGAGGTTACGCTATATGCCACCAACCAAAGCGGCTGTATCCGTTTGTATGCAGATGGCGCCGAACGGCCTTTATCGGCGCCTGCGGCTAATATCTTTGCCACTTTTCAATGTGTTAATGCAAACGGGAAACGGCTCACGGCAAAGCAGGGCACAGTAAAGCTGCGTGATTTATACCTGTCAGTACGAACAGGTGCAGGGGTACGTCAGTCAGTGAAGGCCGGCTATATTTTTTCTGATGGGGAAACGATAAAGGCAACCATCATTGTGCTGGTGCCTGATAATGAACGGCCGCAATTTAATTGCACGCTTAGCAATCCTGTTGAAATCAGGTAAGAAAGTATTGTTTAAAATTATTTTTGAACCATTAAGGATTTAAGAATAGTTAAGGTTTTGTATGATTTCTTAATGCCCCTTAACTTCTTAATGGTTAATTATAGCTGCGATGATTTTTGAACCATTAAGGAATTAAGGATAGTTAAGGGTTTG
>DAOLFO010000245.1:0-1981 GCA_035326305.1 Chitinophagaceae bacterium | reverse complement strand
AGGATAGTTAAGGGTTTGGATGGCTTCCTAATGGTTACTATTTAAAGAAAAAGAAAGGGGCCCCGAACCAAGGCCCCTTTTACAAGCCACCATCCTCTTCCACCTAAGAGGTCATTTTACCAGCAGTTGCGATACAAAAGATTCGGCAGTAGTCTTATCCGTAGCTTTTACAAAATACATACCCGCTTTCAGGGTACCTATTTTAAGATAAGAAGAACTGGCCGCGGTTACCTCTTTCATCATCATCAACTGACCTTGGGTATTAAAGATTTGAATTGTATACTGTCCTTGCGTATCTGTATCAAATTTGATACCAACTATGCCATCTGAAGGGTTGGGAAATACTGAAAATTTTCCACTTCCGGTATTACCGAGGTTCAACTGGCGTGTCTGGCTAAAACGGACATACCCGTTGGCGTACACCTGCTTCACCCGGAAATAATAAAGGCCTTCGCCGTCTAACGCATTGAACCCTACTTCATAAGAATTATTCAGACTTCCGTTTTTCCTGGGCAGGCTGGCTACCGGGAAAAAGTTGATACCATCCCGGCTCCACTCCGCCACGTAGTGGTAATTGCTGCCAGCGTCATCATAGCCGGTCCATTTCAGCGTGGCTTTAGCAGCCCCTGCTTTTTCTGCAAAAAAGGAACGGATATTAAATGGCAGCGCCACCGGCGGGCAGTAGAAGAAATCCATGCTGATGCTTATCGAGCCGGATGTGGCAATACCTATATTGGCATTACCATTGCTTCCGCCACTGGGGATAGTAATACCTGCATTGATAAAATAATTATAAACAAGACTGTCGCTGCCGTAAAACAGGGCGGAATTAGTAATGTTCCGGCACACTGTTACCTGGTTTAAAATTGTATCATGAATAATATAGCCAAAATCAGGGCCCGCACCATTTGCGCCATCTGTTGCCGCAAGGTTAAATGAATAAGGCCTGAAAGCGTAATTATTCAATGGCGTGGATAAACCATCACCGGTCAGCTCATCAAACCGGGAGTAGTGTGCAGAATAGTTGTACGGAACATTACCTGTATTTTCAAACGAAAGACTGTCCACCACACCACTTATCGTCAGGCAAAGCCGCATATAGGTCACCATGCCATTTGCCGGGTTGAACTTGGGAAATTTTATCTCTGCATTCTGCACACCCGGAGGTAGATTTACTGTGGAGTCATAATGCAAACCCTCTACCAGTTGCCCATCAGGGCACTGGGCTTTGCCAGCCATGCTGAAAATAGCAACGGCCCATGCAGTCAAAAATATTTTTTGAATGGAGTAAAAAGATTTCATAGGCGTATTGTTTCAGCAGTTTTCAAAATAGGGTTGGATTTCTATAATAATATACAGGTAAAGGTAGCCACCGCCACTGCGGCGGGCAACGGTATTAATGCCCGTTTTTATGTACAGTATTAACTGTATACGGGCAGGAATTGCGCTTGTGGCTATTGCAGGGCGCAAGCGGAAAACTATCATACACTGTATAGTTGAATGCAGGCCCGGGAAAAGATGTATTCCGGGCAAAAAACACTTCGTAGTATTCCCATACTTAAGTGTTTACACTGATAATCAGCAAATGGCTAAGCGCTATCTTTGCGGCCTGATGAATATCGGAGCTGATTTTACCGCCTGGGAGCCCGGAAATATACCCGGCCCGTTGTCTTACCCGTCAGCCGTTTTGCTGGAAGCCGCCTGTCTCTTTCCTGCTTACCGTTTTTTTGTTTTTGTAAACAGGGAGGGCACATACTTTCCGCACCTTCCGGAAAATGTAACATTGGTAAAAGCCGGCCAGCCGCTGTCCCGCTTTGCAGCAGCCTGGCAGTGGCGGCAATTTCGCTTGCCGGCCCTTATAAAAAAATACAGGATATCATTTTGCTTTTGCCTTTCACCAGTTGTTTGCAGCAGGCCCACCATACCTGCCTGCCTGCTTATCGGAGATACTGGCCGCCTGCCCCTGCTTAAAAAACAGAGT
>DAOLFO010000244.1:0-5207 GCA_035326305.1 Chitinophagaceae bacterium | reverse complement strand
AAAGTTGGTCAGCACCAACTCATTGTTCAACTCCCACCCTTTCCAGTCTGCCCGGTGTACCAGCATATTCTGAAAACCTTTGTAGTTGTCGCTGCGGTGGTAGTTGGTAAAACGGTAATTAATGGATTGCTTCCGGTTGCTATTCAAACCGGCAGACAGGCGTAAAATATTTTCGGTAGCAGGCCGTGCCTGTAATACCAACCCCCAGTCGCGGCTAAATTCCACTGTGCGCAGCCTTTCCAGTGGCCTGAACTTTTGCTGTACAAATTCATAGTCAATACCGGTTTGCAGTTCCAGCTTTGAACTTTCTTTCAGTATACGCTTATCCTGTAGCTGTATGCGGCTGGCAAAGCCTTTATCATCTCCGTTGTTTACCTTGGAGAAAGTATTGATATCATAATCACTCATGGCCACTTCCGCTTTCAGCAGGGTGGTTTTGCTGATTTCATAATCCACTCCCAGGTTGATTAGTTGCTGCTTCTTCGGTGTTACCAGCAGCAGCACCGGCTCATAGCTGCCCTGCTTTACACCACTCACCGGGGCTATAAAACGGTATACCTTGCCGTTTGCCCCGTTAAAATCCGGTTCATAGTTACCATTGCCGGCACCTGCATGGGCAAAGGAAAGATTGTAAAGTGTGGAAGTGTCTTCGGTGGTGTAGCGGTAAAAAGAATCAATGGCCCCACCATTATCATAATATTGCTTTTCATAGAGTATTTTGCCTGCGGCAAATGTGTCTACTATGGCTGACGGATAAAAAGCCTGCTGCACACTGTCCCCCACACCGGCCAGGAACTGTTTTTGCTGCCCGTCCAGCACTTGGTTGATTTGGGAGTTTTTTGCATCGGTATTGGTGAATGCCCCTACACGCAGCTTCAGCTTTTTGCTAAAATCAAATTCCTGTGAAAGATAAAAATTAGCATTTAAAAAATTACGGTCGGCATATTCAAATTCCACCTGTATCCGGCTGTCTTTGGTAATCATCCGCTTTGGAGTGAATGCAATTTCAGCCGTATTGTAGTTGATGATATAGTCCTGGTCTTCGCCCCGCTGCATCAGTTCGCCATCAAGAAATACCCTTTCGGTATTTGCCAGCACAATGAAAAATGTTTCGCTGCTGGCGCCCGTCAGGCGGTATGGCCCCTGGTTGCCTTCCAGCCCCTGGAATACATTGCGGGTAAATTTTCCTTTAGCCACGGAGCCGCTGACCAGCGTATTGGAACCCACATTTTTCCCGATATTATTTTTGGTCTGAAAAGAAACGCCCTGCAGCCGTTTGTAAAAATTCAGGAAATAGCTTTGATTCTGCCGTATGTCTATATCGCCCAGGTTGAGCTGCCAGTTTTTCTTTTTAAACTGGAGAAACACCTGGTCAAATTCATTTAACTGCTGTGTAGTGCCATCCGGCTGTATGGGTATGTTGTTATCCGTAATGGCCGCCAGTATTTCAATGCTGTCGCCGAGCATACCGCTTAACTGGAGATTGAGCGTGGAATTGAGTACTGCATCCTGGCTGTTTCCAAATGTGATTTGCCGGCCAAAGCTCCCTTCGGCTTTGATAGTACCAAAATTGAAAATGCCCCGCTGGGCATCGGTCAACTCATTATTAAACTCATAAGGCTGCAGCGACATATTATTCATAATGCTGTCGTACCGCATGCGCTGTGCTGACTGGTGAAGGCGATAGCCGAAAACACGGTAAGTAATCTTTACACTGTCCCGGGCAGGTTTTTTATTCCAGTAAAGAATGGCCCGTACAAAATCGAGCCGGTAATCATCAGCAGCGATGCCTTCAACCTGGAAGGTTTTGGGTAAAATGCTGAGAGTATCTAAAAAAACAGAATCGGCTGAAATGGCAATGGTGCGGGTACGCAGATTGGAGCGGGAAGGGTCTGGTTGCCTGGCTCCCGCTTCAGACAGCCAAAAAAACAATACTATCAAAACAGCCCATATACAGCGTAAAGCCCTCAAAAGCAGTGAGATTATACTCAAAATCGTAAAATTCGGCCATTTATTGCATGAATGGGGAAATCAGGGAAAAAGAAGGACTTTTGCAGGCGTATGAACCCCCGGTTATATTTCCCGCTGACTTTGCTGGCTTTCGTTTTAGCAGGCGCTGCATCTGGTCAGCAAGGCTGGCCGCAGCGGCATAGTATCAGCGCTGCTGCTCATTTGCCTGTTGGTACATTTTCCAGCACTCATGTAGCCGGAGCCGGTGCAGATTATACCTGGAGCCACAGTAAGGAACTGTTACCTGGTGCAGTAGGCTTTGCTGCAGGTGGCGGTATGGATTATTTTTTAGGTAAAAAAGAAAAAGCGGCGGGGTATGATTACCGCAATGGCAATTATTTCTCTTTATACGGGCTGGCCGGAGCGGTATACCGGCCGGGTATAAATTATCACTTATCGGTAATGGCCGGCCCCTCACTGGGAATATACAAAGGCAGCGCCAGCGCCGGGGGAGCATTTCGCTTTGCTTCCGCTTATCGCTGGAATGAACAATGGGCCATCGGGCCTGCTGTATTCCTGCGGCAGCATATCAATACAAAAGCCCTGTGGACGGTGTCTCTCAGAGCATCCCGCTTTCTTTAAAAAAGAAGCTGCTGTTGTTACATTGTTACATAAACTCCCTTATATCCTGCATCAGCCGCAGCGCCATGTGATTGGCCTTTGATTCAAAATCGCTTTCTGCATAAATGCGGATGATTGGCTCTGTATTGGAAGTACGGAGATGCACCCAGTCATTGTCAAACTCTATCTTCAGGCCATCTTCCGTATTCACCGGGTTGTTTTTATATTTCATTTTGATATTCTCAAAAATAGCAGTAAAGTCCACCCCTTTTTCCAGCTCTATTTTATTTTTTGAAATAAAATAATCCGGGTAAGCAGAGCGCAAAGATTTCATCCCGTTCTTATGACCAGCCAGGTGGCTGAGAAAAAGACCTGTCCCGATCAATGCATCCCGGCCATAATGAAAATCAGGAACAATAATGCCCCCGTTGCCTTCACCACCTATCACCGCATTTACCGCTTTCATCTTATTTACCACATTCACTTCTCCTACTGCCGAAGGAAAATATTCACCACCATGCTTCAGGGTAATCTCCTTGAGCGCTTTGGTGCTGCTCATATTGCTGACCGTATTTCCTTTGCGGTGAGTGAGTATATAATCAGCCACGGCCACCAGCGTATATTCCTCGCCAAACATGCTGCCGTCTTCGCATACAAAGGCAAGCCGGTCCACATCAGGATCCACAGCTATGCCCAGGTCTGCCTTCTGCTTGATGACCTCGCTGCTGAGTTGTGTCAGGTGTTCGGGCAATGGCTCAGGATTGTGTGCAAATTTTCCATTCACTTCTTCATTCAGTACAATTACCTGCTCTACTCCCAGCGCTTTCAGCAGGGCGGGAACAAATACAGCACCGGTTGAATTGACCGCATCCACTACCACTTTCAGGTTTTTCTGCTGTATGAGCGCTGCATTTACCAACGGGTAAGCCAGTATGGCATCAATATGTTTTTGCAAATAGCTGTCATCCGGTATTACGGTGCCAAGCTTATCAACCCCTGTAAAAGTAAAATCTTCAGCCGCTGCTTTTTTCAATACCTCTGCTCCTGTCTCTGCAGAAATAAACTCGCCTTTATCATTTAACAGCTTCAGTGCATTCCATTCTTTGGGGTTATGACTCGCCGTCAGGATGATACCGCCATCTGCTTTTTCCATTTGCACGGCCAGTTCTACTGTAGGTGTGGTGGAAAGCCCTAAATCAATAACATCAATGCCCAGCGCAGTCAGGGTGCTTACCACAATATCCCGGATCATAGGCCCGCTGATGCGGCCGTCGCGGCCAATAACGATACGTGTATTTTTCCCCTTGTTGCCGGCAGCAATGATGCTGCCAAATGCCGCAGTAAATTTTACCACATCTACCGGTGATAGTGTTTCGCCTGGTGCTCCGCCTATCGTTCCTCTTATTCCCGAAATACTCTTTATCAATGCCACAAAATGATGGTTTAAATGGTCGTCAAAAAAAGCAGGCCGGCAGCCCGCATTTATTGTGCTTGTTTTTAAATAAAAGTGGATGGCAAAAATACATTTTCGGCGCCATTAATTAAAAAAAACAAACCGGGTACCATACCAGCAAAAGCGTAAAAAGCAAACCCTGTTTCGTATTTTTGAAAAAAAGGAATATGCAAACGGTTGTACACCCGGAGGGATGGAGAAATTCTCCTTATTACCCATTGTTTTACAGCGGTAAGTACAGCACAGAAGCAAGCCGCTTTGCAGCAGAGCTGCCTTCCCTGCTGGCCATGCCTGACGAAAGCCGTGTGCTGGATGCTGCCTGTGCACAGGGATATACCGCTGCGCTGCTGGCAGCAGATGAACTGGAGGTAACGGCCATTGATAATAGTGAAACCGATATAGCCATTGCCCTGCAGCACAGGCGCAGCAACCTGCAGTTTGCCATACATGATCTCCGCCTTCCTTTTCTTTCCAATTACTTTGATTTTGCAGTAAGCCTGTTTGGGCGGTTTGGCCACTACCGCACCCTGCGGGAATACGCTGCCGCTATCCGTACGCTTGCCATCGCCCTGAAGCCGGACGGTATCCTGCTTATTGACTATTTCAATACCCCGTGGAAACAGCAGCACCTGAAGCCACTGCAGGTAGTACCACGCAGCAATATTACCTTTACTATTCAGCAAAGAGAAGATGCTCTTTTCTTCTACAGGCAAACGGATGTCAGCGATCCTGCTCTTAATGCGCCTGTATCTTTTCGCAGCCAGCAGGCTAAGCTTTCTTTAGCAGATTTTACCCGTTTTTTTCACCTGCATGGGCTGGAAGTGCAGCGTATATATGGCGACTATGATGCCTCCGCCTATAGGGAAGCCGGCAGCCCGCGGTTAATCATGATAGCGCAAAAGCTAACGCAGGAAGCAGGAGATAAAAAGAAAAGACTGTACAGCGACGGGCGCACTACTGATGCACTTACCTGAGCCGGGAGAGAAATAAAAAGTAAAAAATTGGAATCTCCGGTAAATCGCCCGTCAATCGGCAATCGTGGATCAGGGGCGGCCAACAGCCAACGGTCAACAGACCACAGCCGGTACGCTGGTGTTCGTAAATCTTAAATCGAAATTCGTAATTCACTATGCCAGTCTCTCAGATGCCTCCTGCGTCGGCATGACAAGCGGCTGAAAGCGGC
>DAOLFO010000243.1:0-5226 GCA_035326305.1 Chitinophagaceae bacterium | reverse complement strand
CTGGCTTCCTGGCTTTAAGCAGTGGCCGGGGTATGAATCAGGCCGGGCCAATTTCGGCCTCGACAGTTCCTTTACTTCAGTCGGGCTTAATCAAAACTTCGGCATTGCCACCAGGCCTTCCGGTCTCAGCTTTGAGCGTTTTGGGAGCGCATACGATTCAGCTTTGTTTCTTTCCGGCTGGAAAAAATCAGGCTTTATTTTACCGGAGTATTCCCTGTTTGATCAGTATGGGGAATGGGTGAATCACCGTGTGCCGTATGATCTGTTTGTAAACTGCTTCCGCGGCCATGTAAAAGGGAGCAGCCAGGTGATGGTGTCGCCGGCAAAGATGACGGAAGCATTCGGCAGGCTCATCAGCCAAAACAGGAATTATGCGCTTACACTGAACCCGTATGTTTCCGAACCTGTTTTCTCACCTTTTTATGTGGACGAATCGCTGCGGTACAACAGCTACCTGTCATTGATCCGTGACGGAGTGATGACAGGTATGCGGGAAGCGGTGGCTGCCGGCACCGCAGGCACGCTGGGCAGAATGCTGTCAAGTGGGGCGCCTTATTACTATTATGGAAAAACAGGCACCACAGGCGATGATCAGAAAAACAGCAAATCCAAGCTGTTCAGCCTGCTGATATCTTCGGCCGATGTAACAAGCCCGGATCATAACTTCCGGCATAACCGGTTTTATTCTGTATACTTCATGTCTCAAAACGGACCTGCAAAGCAAAACGAAGCATTCCAGGCGCGGGTAGTAAAGTTTCTTGAATCGTCGCCGCTGTTTACCCGTTATATGAAAACGGGCCAGTAAAAAATTGGGGCAACTTCTCAGTTGCCCCTTTCTATCAGTTTTCACAGTTAAATCAGTCAAAACCGATAGATTCTTTCATTACCACCGTGTGCATTACCAATATGTAATGAAAGCATATAGTTGAAACCGTCCTGTTTCCGTTTTATTGCTTTTTTATACGTTCCCGCTATTTCTGTCGCACATTGATTTATATCAAAATTTCATGCCAGAGTATGTCATCCCTGCATATTGTGAATAAAATCTGTACTGATTCACAGGCAGGAATTTGCAAAAAAAATCCCCTTCTCACAGGGGATTTTAATAATGCGAAAAAATACTTTTAAGGCCGGATCGTAATTTGTGCAAATAGTTATTGCACTACTTCACCGGTGATGGAAACGATCTTCGGCTGGTTGATGCCGGCAAACTTCACTGTCAGATCTTTAGTGAAGGGGCCAACGGCAGCCGCATTGTATTCCACTTTTATTTTATCTTTTTTTCCGGGCATGATAGGCTTTTGCGGTTTTTCAGGAACGGTACAGCCGCAGGGGCTTGATACATTTTCCACTACCAGCGGCTTATCGCCCACATTATTGATCTCAAAATAATAAACGACAGGCTTTCCCTGCTTTATTTTGCCAAAGTCGTGCTTCTCTGTATTGAATTTTACAACATCATCAGTGCTGGTCTGCGCCATTGCTGCTGTGCCAACCATAAAAGCGGTGATCAAAAGTGCTATTTTCTTCATACTTATCTGTTTAGAGTGATTGTTTTTTCAGAAACCGGACAGCCGCATTAGCAGGCGCTGCTCCTTCCGGAGTTTTCCATACAGTCCCCGTTATTTTTAACTGTTTTTGTTCGTTTGTATTGTAGGTGATGGTGATATATTTTTCAAACGGGCCTTCTGCTGCTGCATTATAGCCTACTTTGATAAACGATGAGGTACCGGGAGCTATGGCTTCGCGGCTCCATTCCGGCGTGGTGCAGCCACAGGTGGCTGTCACATTATCCAGCTTCAGCGGGGCGGAGCCGGTGTTTACTATTTCAAAGCTGTGGTATACGGGCTTATGCTGTACGATTTTGCCAAAGTCATAAGCGGGCTCTTTTACGGTTAATGCTGTGGTGGCCGGGCCGGGGTTTTGCGCATAGGCACCGGCGAAAGTGAATAGCATTAAAAAAAGGAAAACGGATTTTTTCATGGTTGGTATCATTAAAGCCTCAAAATTAAGAAGAAAGATGGGAGTCTGCAAGCTGTGGTTGCATGCAAAACGCATATTTTTTTAGGGTGGTGAAAAGGGGGCAAACACCTATTTTTGCCACATGGAAAATGCAACTCCTGTAACGATGCCTGCCGAAGCCAAGCTTTCCTTCGACCATTTCAGGGGAGAAGTGCTGAACGACTACCGTGTTGCATGTATCAGCCGGGAAGCCAGCCTTTTAGGAAGAAAGGAAGTGCTCACCGGCAAAGCCAAGTTCGGCATTTTTGGAGACGGGAAGGAAATAGCCCAGGTGGCTATGGCCAAATTTTTTCAGCCCGGTGATTTTCGCAGCGGTTACTACCGCGACCAGACCTTTCATTTTGCTATAGGCCAGTCTACTGTGGAGCAGTTTTTTGCACAGTTGTATGCCGATCCGGATATCAACAATGATCCGAATAATGCAGGCCGCCAGATGGTATCGCATTTTTGTACACCGCTCACTGATGATAAAGGCGAATGGCTGGATCTGGTAAACCGGAAAAATACAGCCAGTGATATGGCGCCCACCGCATCGCAGGTACCCCGCTCACTGGGGCTGGCGCTGGCATCAAAGCTTTTTCGCCGCATAGACCGGCTGAAAGAAATGCAGCACCTTTCTGATAATGGAAATGAGGTTTGCTTTTGCACCATTGGCGATGCTTCCACATCAGAGGGGCATTTTTGGGAAACCGTTAATGCGGCGGGGGTGCTGCAGGTACCGCTTGTTTTCTTTGTATGGGATGATGGGTACGGCATTTCTGTGCCCAAAGCGATCCAGACCACAAAAGGATCCATTTCAGCAGCGCTGAGGGGATTTGAAAAAGAGGAAGACACCAACGGTATCCGGATATATAAAGCAAAAGGCTGGGACTATGCCGGCCTGTGCGAAACATTTGATGAAGGCATTCGCCTGGCAAGGGAAACACATACGCCGGTATTATTTCATGTAGAAGAAATAACGCAGCCGCAGGGGCACTCCACTTCCGGCAGCCATGAGCGGTACAAAAGCCAGGAGCGCCTGGCCTGGGAAAGAGAGTGGGATGGATTAAAGAAGATGCGTGACTGGATACTGGATAACGGCCTGAGCGATGAAGAGGAAATGGCGCAGATAGAAAGAGAGGCAAAGCAGGAAGTGAAAGAAAGTAAAGACAGGGCATGGGCTGCCTACCTGGCCCCGATCAAAAAACAGGTGGCAAAAACCGCAGAGCTGGTTAACGGGCTGGCGGCAAGCCTGCCTGACCAGGAAACGCCGCTGAAGCGGATGGCGGCTAATCTGCAGGCAAACAGGGAGCCATTGCGCCGTGATGTGCTGAAAACATTAAAGGATGCGCTGGATATAGCAGGGGATCAGGATGCCGCTTACTGGACAAGAGATTATTATAACGAGTTGCTGGAAGAAAACAGGAAGCTGTACAATTCGCATTTATATAATGAAGGCGCCGGCAGCGCTTTGCTGGTAAAAGAAGTAAAGGCAGAGTATGGTGAAGCGCCTGCCCAGCTAAACGGTTACGAGGTATTAAATAAATACTTTGACCTGCTGTTTGAAAAAAATTCCCGTGTCATTGCTTTTGGGGAGGATGTGGGTAAGATAGGCGATGTAAACCAGGGCTTCAGTGGCCTGCAGGCGCGGCATGGCAGCGATCGCATATTTGATACCGGCATCCGGGAACTTACTATCATGGGCCAGGGCATCGGGCTTGCGCTCAGGGGCCTGCGCCCGATAGCGGAGATACAATACCTTGATTATTTATTATATGGCCTTCAGCCGCTGAGCGATGATGTGGCCACCCTGCATTACCGCACATTTGGCCGGCAAAGCTGCCCGATCATTGTGCGCACCCGCGGGCACCGGCTGGAGGGTATCTGGCATAGCGGTTCGCCCATGGGCATGATCATTAATTCGCTCAGGGGCATGTATGTATGTGTGCCGCGCAACATGGTGCAGGCTGCCGGCATGTATAATACCTTACTGCAGGCTAACGAGCCTGCTATTGTAATAGAATGCCTGAACGGTTACCGCCTGAAAGAAAAAATGCCGCTCAACATTGCAGCCATGACTGTACCACTGGGTGTGCCGGAAGTGATACGTGAGGGTACGGATATTACTATTGTTTCTTACGGCTCAGTGCTGCGCATTATACAGGATGCGGCGGCGGTGCTGGAGAAGAAAGGAATAAGCTGTGAGATCATTGATGTGCAGACGCTGCTGCCTTTCGATATCCATCATCATATTATTGATTCGCTGAAGAAAACTAACCGCATCGTATTTATAGACGAAGATGTGCCCGGTGGCGCAGCAGCTTATATGTTCAACAAAGTGATGGAAGAACAGGGCGGCTATAAACACCTGGATGTGGCTCCCAGGACCATTACCGGCAAGGCTCACCGCCCGGCTTATGGCAGTGACGGCGACTATTTCAGCAAGCCCAATGCCGAAGAGATAGAAGCGGTGATAGAGGAGATGATGAAGGAGTAGGGGGAACCGGGGCGGACAACGGCTAACAGACAACAGCCGCTGCGCCGTACATCTTGCAAATCGTCAATCGTGAATCGTCAATCGAAGCGCCTGGCAGCTTGCAGCTAATAGCTAATAGCTCACCACATCATCAAATCAGCCATCAATCGATCAGCGGACAACAGACGACAGCCGCTGCGCCGTACACCGTACATCATACATCGTACACTAAAAGATTCCCTTACTCAGCAGCTCCAGGAAATCTTTCCGGTAGGTTTCTCCCAGCGGCAGTTCCGTATTATTGATGTACACCGTGTTGCCGGATACTTTATTTATTTTCTGCAAAGAAACAATGTACGATTTGTGGATGCGTACAAATAGTTCCGGCGGCACCAGCGACTGTACATTGGAAAACGTTTCTGATACCAGGAATATTTTTTCTACTGTATGCACTTTTACAAAATTGCCCGACGCTTCAAAGTACAGGATGTCTTTGACAAAAAATTTGATGAATACTTTCTCTGCTTTGAAGAACAGGAATTTATTTTCTGCATGGGGCTCTGCGCCGGCAGCCGGCTGGCTGCTGCCAGCAGGTGGCAGGGATGGTCTTTCAAATAAGCGGTTTATTGCTTTGTACAGCCGCTCAAAGGGAATCGGCTTTACCAGGTAGTCCGCCACGCCGAGCTCAAAGGCATCGAGCGCATATTCGGAATAGGCCGTGGTCAGTATCACTTTCGGCGCTTTGTTCA
>DAOLFO010000242.1:0-5231 GCA_035326305.1 Chitinophagaceae bacterium | reverse complement strand
TGCCAGGTTGGCCAGCCGCAGGTTATTAATCCGGATATTCTCCAGGTTGCTCATATTTTCTGCGGATGAAATAAACGCCAGGTAAAGCGGCCGTCCTTCATTGGTTTCGCCATACTGCTGAAGCTTCGCAGTAGAGGGGTTTTGCTGTACCACATGCTGAAAATAGCTCACTACCCGCCAGTGCGGGGTATAGCGGGTACCAATCTTGTACCCTAAAAATTCTTCCGGCGACTTTAGCTGGGCATGCAGGCTGTGTGCAGCAAGCAGCAGCAGCACCGGAAGGAATGATAAATATTTTCTCATCGTGCTAAAATTTTCCCGAAGTAAGTAAAAAAATAAAGGTGAAAAGCAAATAAGCGAATTAAGGTCGCCAAATGCTTTTCACCTTTCTATTGTTTAAGCAGGTTAATACCCTGTATTTTGCTCAATCACGTTTCTTGATGCGTCAATTTCTCTCTGGGGAATAGGGAGTACCAGCTTATCGGCATTGTAGGCAAATCCATCTGCGCTCAGGCGCAGGCGCTTCAGGTCGGCAATTCCTTGCCCCTCATGTGCCAATTCAAGTTTCCTTTCCAGCAGGATACTGTTAAGATCAACGGCTCCTAATGGAGTGAGCCCGGCCCTGCCGCGAATGTCATTAACATCATTCAGCGGGGTAGCACCTACGCTTGTACCTTCTCTGAAATTGGCTTCCGCCCTTGTCAGATAAAGTTCAGCAAGCCTGATTACAGACAGGCTGGAGTATATATACTTCCATTTGCCGCTACGGTATGGGCCAGAGCCCACCGTATTGCCAGCACCCTGGTAGAACAGGGCCAGCCGCTGATCAGAAGGAGTATACAAAGCGAGGTGTTTCGGAAGAATGGTAACATCACCTTCCCTGGCACCATACGCAGTAATGGACCAGTACAGGTGCATACTATTGGCTCCGTCCTGGGAGCTTACTACAATCTGAAAAATTGTCTCTGGCAATGAACCAACCGGATCGGATGCCAGTATCCTGGCACTGTTAAACGCTTTTGCATACGGGACGGTCAGTGACACCCCTCCATACCCAATTCCCCTGTTGGCGGCATCCCGTGCAGCCGGATAATTTTCCATTTGGAGATATACTCTTGATAACTGAGCGGCTGCCACTATTTTCCGTGCATATATTCCATTCGAAGCCGGCAGTAGTGTTTCGGCTTCGGTCAAATCACTGACTATTTGCGTGTAGGTTTGCTCTACAGAGCTCCTGGCTACATAAGAGGAAGCATCAATACCCCTGGTGGGTGTTAAAACCAGCGGAAGGCCGAGGTTTGAGCTGATATTTCCGGCACTATAGGGTTTGGCAAAAAGCTTAACCAGCTCAAAATACATAGAGCCTCTGATAAAAAGAGCCTCTCCTTTTATCCTGTCCCGGTCTGCCGCAGCCACTACATCAATAGCGCTGAGAATATTATTTGCGATATTGATAGTATTATAAGCACTCAGCCAGGTATCTCTTACAAAGCTGTTTGTTGTAAGAATAGCTTTATTCCAGACTTCACGGGGCTGGTTAAAAGTCCCTTCCCAGCGGATCTCACCATCTGCCGCCAGCAACTCTGAGTAGAGCTGGATATTGCCACCATACAGGTTGCCACTGCTTAAAGCATCATAAGCTCCATTGAGTGCCTTTTTTACATTGGCATCAGAAGTAAGCGCCGTTTCTTCGGCAACATCCTGCTCAGGTAGTATATCCAGTTTCTTGGTACAGGACGCTATCATGAAGAGTACTGCTCCAATTATTATAGTATTTTTTTTCATAAACATTCTCTTAATTGTTTTGAATTAAAAACCAATAGTAAGGCCTGCAGTTACCGACTTAATTTGCGGAGCCGCATAAAAATCACCACCCTGGTTTCTGTTGGTCGCCCTGTAGTCAGTATTTACTTCCGGATCCCATCCTGTATACTTAGTGAAAGTAGCAAGGTTGACACCGGTAAGGTAAAACCTGGCAGAGTTGAGCTTCAGCTTTTTGATCAGAGTAGCGGGCAGATTATAAGCCACTGTTAGATTTTTTAACCGGACATAAGATGCATTTTCAACATACCTGCTTGAAGCACCGATACCATTACTATAGTAAAATCTGGCCTGTGGTACATCAGTAATATCCCCGGGATTTTGCCAGCGTCTCAACTGGTCTTTTGTTTGATTGTCAAACCAGTCAGCGCCTGTTGACATAAATCCGCCTGCTCCGTTTTGAACCTGGTTACCAAATACTCCCTGAAAGAGGATACTCAGCTCAAAGCCTTTGTAAGAGAAATTATTATTAAATCCCCCAATCAAATCAGGATTAGGATTGCCAACAACGAAATCTCCTGCATCATTGTAATCATTCGTAGTTGTCTTACCATCTTCAAGATACCAAAGAGCATCTCCGTTATCAGGATCTACACCGGCGTATTTAGGACCATAAAAAACGCCTATTGCCTCACCAACTATCAGCGAGTTCATGTACCTGCCGTCATTGCCCGGAATCAGTGTTTGCTCTCCGTCAAGCTTGGTAATTTTATTCTGATTGAACGCCAGATTCAGGCTTGAATTCCATTTAAAATCCCTGCTGTTAATATTGGTTGAATTAAGAACAAATTCGAAGCCTTTATTTTGCATGGAGCCGATATTGACGGTTTGAGTAGCAAAGCCTGTTGTACCCGGCACTGGAACATTATAAATAAGATCACGGGTATTACGCACATAATAGTCAATCTCTCCGCTAATCCTATTATTGAAAAGTCCAAAGTCTACGCCGATATCAAGCTGCTCTGACTTTTCCCATTTCAATTCCGGGTTGGCTAATTGAGTAGGCACCAGCCCGGAAGTATTATTATACTTTGCAGCTCCCCACAGGCCTAATTGCGAAAAGTTTCCAAAGCCTTCTGCATTTCCTGTGATACCCCAGCTACCACGTATTTTCAAAAAGCTTAACACATTTGAATTAGCCATAAAATCTTCTTCGCTGATAATCCATCCCGCAGAAACTGCCGGAAAGAAACCAAATTGGTTATTCTTACCAAACCTGGATGAGCCGTCCGCCCTTCCACTTACGGAAAGCAGGTACCTGTCATTGAATTTATAGTTAGCCCTGGCAAAATAGGAAAGGAAAGAAGAAGCACTTGCAGATGAAGATCCACCGGTTATTTCACCAGCGCTTGCCAGCCGGTTCAGATCGTCAACGGGAAAATCCTGGCCTTCTACAAAGGCAGATTCTGCCGAATATTTTTGATAAGACATGCCAACAGTGGCATCTATATCATGCAGACTACCTATGGTAGCATGATAATTAAAATAATTATTGGTATTATAGTTAATGGATTTGTACCAGGATGAGCTGCCATATCCATTCACTCCTGTGCCGGTAAGCGACAGGGGGCTTCCGTAATAATTATCAGTCTGGTTCTGTATGTCAAGCCCGAACTCAGTTTTAAATACCAGGTTATTTATGATTTTATAGTTCAGGTAAAAGCTGCCAAGATTTCTAAAACCAACAGAAGAGCGTTTTACCTGGTCTACTTCCAGCAAACCATTGTAGTAAGTGGTAGTGGGTGTATTGTACAGTTTTCCATTAAGATCCCTGATAGGAGTAATGGGAGCAAGCGCCACTAACTGCAGTGGGGTCTGAAATCCATTATCCAGGGTTATTCTATTGGCATAAGTTCTGGAAAGGCTCATATTCATTCCAATCTTTACACGATCACTTGCCTGATGATCTATATTCAGTCTGCCGGAAAGACGCTGAAAGGCATTTTTGATCAGAATACCATCCTGATTGCTATAGCTGCCGCTGGCAAAAAAACGTGTTTTGTCAGTGCCACCAGAAGCATTTACATCAATAATCTTCGTTCTCGAATCATTGTTATATGCCTGCTTTTCCCAATCTGTATCTGTTTCCAGGCTGCGCCAGTCAGACCAGCCTGAGTAGCGGGTAAGCCTGCCGTCTACATATTCCAGCCATGAACCAGGGTATTCCGAAGGGTCCAGGGGGTTGATACCATCAATAATATCGCTATTGACAGCAGCTTCCCTTATCAGCTCTACATACTCTGCCGCATTCAAAAACTCCCTGTGATTAGTAGGCTTATTAAATCCATATTGGGCATTTACGTTTAATGAAGTTCTTCCGCTCTTTCCCTTTTTGGTAGTAATAAGTACTACTCCGTTTGCAGCACGGGAACCATAAATAGCAGCAGCGGAAGCATCTTTTAGTATTTCAAACGACTCGACATCATTGAAGTTTATATCAGCTAAAGGGTTTGCACCAATGCCTCCCTCGCTAATAGGAATTCCATCTACTACATACAAGGGAGAGTTGGAAGCACTTATTGAACCAGCGCCCCTGATCCGCACTTTTACTCCTTCACCTACCTTACCATTTTGAGCTTCAACAAACACGCCGGCAGCCCGGCCCTGCAGCGCCTGGTTAAAATTGGGAACCGGAATATTTGCCACTTCCTCTCCTTTTACCCGGGCAATATTTCCCGTGAGGTCCTTCTTGATTTTTGTTCCAAAACCCACCACAATTACTTCATCGAGGTTTTGCGAGCCCGCATCATCAAGCGATACATTTAATAAAGGGCCGGTAATGCTGACCTCCTTAGTGGTAAATCCGAGCGATGAAAAAACGAGTGTCTGAGCGTTTTCAGGTATCTGCAATGAGTAATTCCCTTCATTGTCACTTACAGTGCCCTGGTTTGACCCTTTTACCATTACCGACACCCCGGCAACAGGTCCCCCGTCTTTTGAGTTGGTAATTTTTCCCGCAATTGTTTTTGATTGGGCCCATGAGGCCTGGCAGCATAGCAGTAATGCTGCTGAGAACAGTAGTTTTAGTTTTCTCATTAGTAGCGTTTTAGTTTGAGCAGTTATTGTGTTACCTCTAACAGATACTGAATTTACATAATCTAATAATTTGCTCAAAAAAAAGTTTTTATATAAAAAAAGGGCATCCTGCTTAGAAATGCCCTAATACGAAATCGTTTGCCCGGTTATCAGTCCCTTCTGGCCAGGTATAGCATGATATACTGGATCAGCGTTACCACAGCGGCCAGTGCCGCCACCACGTAGGTCATAGCCGCCCATTTCAGCGCATCTTTGGCCTGCGGGTATTCGGTAGTATTTGTTACGTTAGTTGTACTCAGCCAGGCCAGTGCCCGCTTGCTGGCATCAAACTCTACCGGCAGGGTAATGAGGGTAAATAAAACAGTTACCGCCAT
>DAOLFO010000241.1:0-5242 GCA_035326305.1 Chitinophagaceae bacterium | reverse complement strand
GCGGGTCACCCATACCTGCGAATAGCTGATAGAAGGCGCCACCATGATAGCCCCGCCCAGTATGGGAGGGAGCGACAGGGTAACGGGAATACTATGCTGTGCCCCCCATTGCAATGTATCAACCAGCCTGCGCAGGCTGAATGCTGTATCATAGAATGAAACCTGGTTTCTGAATGTACCGTTGTACCCTATCCCCAGTTGCTCATACCATTTTTTTGCACCTGCCAGCGTTTTTCGCTGAAAAGGGTAAAGTGTGCTCACGGTAAATCCCATATCCGGCAGGCTTACGCTTACAATGCCGGTCTGGTTATTTTGGTTATGATTGGCGCTTAATGTCAGGTTGTACGGCTTATCCACCCATGTTTTTGAATACGTGATAGAAGAGCCAAGCTGGTTTTGAAAATTGAGCATCGGGCTGTTGGGCACATCCCGGTTAAACGTGGTGGTGCTGGCATTTACCGTTGCCGAAAAGCTCGTTCCGGGGCGTGACCGGGTGTCTGCTGAGTGGTTCCAGGTAAGGCGGTAGCTTTTGTTGCTGTAAAAATCCGGGTCGCCTTTTACATTACGTTTGGTGCTCTGCAGGGTAAAGTTGAGCGACCCCGCATACTTATACCTTTTGCGGTAGTTGGGGTTTACCGTCATTGACCAGGAGCCATAAGAATACAGGTTACCCATCAGGCTCACATCCCAATAGTCATTTACCACATGGTGGTAGCCAAAGCCTTCAAGGCCAACACCCATTTGATCATTGGTGGCAAACTCTGCCCGCAGCAGGCCGGAACGGCGCCCCTGGTTCATAGGGTAAATGCCAAAAGGGATATAGACAGGTACCGGCACCCCTTCAAACTCCGGGTGCGTGGGGCCGGATATGCCCAGCTTTTTATTGATCACTTTCAGCTTATTGGTACGAAAGCCGAAGTGGGGATGGTCAAGGTTGCAGGTAGTGATAAAGCCGCCTTTTATAAAAGCCACGCTGTCACTTATTTTTTTCATCCGGTCGCCATGTATAAACATTTCCTCCATCTGCGTGATGGTATTTGTGGTCAGGCCCTTTTGTGTTTTGAAATTATAGAGTATCGTATCGCTGGTAAAAGACTGCTCACCCTGTGCAAAAGAGGCATCCTCCACTATATTGCCCAGGCTGTCTTTGGAGTGTACCGCCTTCAGCAATTGTGTCTGCTGGTCTATTTCCACCAGGGGGGCGGTGAGCGTTACATCTTCATACTGTGTTTTTGTTTTTCCGTACAGGTATATCTTCTTATTTATCATTTGCACCACCACAGAGTCCTCTGCCGAATAATTAACCGGTGCTGATAAGGTATCTTTCGACAGGCGCAGGGAAAAAGTATCCACCCGTGTCAGCATAGAGTCCCTTTTGCCTCCCGGCAATGTATCATTACCTGTTACCTGATTGCGGGCGCTATCGGGCAGCAAAGCAGGAGGTATGGTATCTGTGGTTTGTGTTAAAGGAGTGTAAAAAAATCCGGAACGGGCATAAAGAGAAGCTGACTTATTCGTTACAGCAAAGAAGATAATCACCGCTGCGATACGGCCGGAAAAGTATTTTAAACTAAATTTGCGCAGTTGAATCATACGGTGTGGGGCAAAAGTAAATCTTTTGACCTTAAACAATTTGTGAAGATTCAACCCAACCCATTAAACGAAGAGAAACCATGATGAAACGAACCCTTTTGTTGAGCAGCCTGGTAGTAATGGCTGCGTTTATTTTATCTTTTTCAACAAAAGACCCTGTCATCAAAGGAGCAAATGTAAAAACGCTCATCATTGATCCGGGACATGGCGGCACATTCCCCGGTGCAAGGGGTCTCATCTCTTCTGAAAAACAGGTAAGCCTGGCAGTAGCCATGAAGCTGGGCAAGGCGCTGAAAAAAGAATTTCCTGAGCTGAAGATCGTTTACACCCGTACTACTGATGCCAATGCCGGCAATAAAAAAAGCCTGAGCGAAGATTTGCAATACCGGGCTAACCTTGCCAATGAATCAGGCGGTGATCTGTTTATCTCCATCCATTGCAACTCTGCGGGGAAAAAAGCAGGCGGCTGGAATGAACGGATAGTAACGGGCACTAAACCGGTAAAGACAACAGTAGGCAAAGGGAAAAAGAAAAAAACGGTAACTGTACAACAAAAAATATACGGCACCCGGTGGGTGGAAAATAAAGCAAGGGGCACTGAAACATATATCTGGGC
Source organism: Chitinophagaceae bacterium (assembly GCA_035326305.1). Taxonomy (GTDB): domain Bacteria; phylum Bacteroidota; class Bacteroidia; order Chitinophagales; family Chitinophagaceae; genus DAOLFO01. Next base: position 3,033 of record DAOLFO010000241.1, on the reverse strand, counting down.
GGTAAATAAGAATGAAGCCAAGATCAACTCTGTTAATAAAATTGAGTACTATGGAGAGCTGGCTGATTCTGTTGAGTATGCCAAGCTGAAGATGCCCGACCCGTCTGACCCCCTGGAAAAAGCCCGCATGCTCATTTATGCACAGCAATTTTTTAATAAAAGCCTGGTGCTTGCCGGGCTGGTGGAAAAGCATTTTTCTTCTACCGGGCGCATCAGCCGTGGGGTAAAGCAGCGCAATGATGAAGGTATCTGGGTATTGCAGGCTACCGGCATGCCCAGCATACTGATCGAAATAGGTTTTATCTCCAATAAGGAAGAAGAGCTGTATCTTAACAGTGAAAAAGGACAGGACGAAATCGTTGCAGATATTGTAGCGGCCTTCCGCACTTATCACCTGGGAAGCAATGCCGGCCATGCAAGCGCCGGTGCAGATTAAAGAGCGGGTAAACAGTGCCCTGTAAACCGAATAGAGCCATGATGAATCGCATTGCCATTGTATTGTTTTCCGGAATTGTATGTATGCTGCTGCTTGCTTCGGGCAGGAAAAAAGCCGGTGACCCTGGTAAACCGGCTACTATCAAAACGCTGATTATCGATCCCGGGCATGGAGGAATTGATCCCGGTACCAAGGGAAGTTTTTCCACAGAAGCCGAAGTGAGCCTGGCTATAGCCCTGAAGTTTGGTAAGCTGGTGGAAAAAGAATTTCCGGATATTAAAATCATCTATACCCGCACAAAAGATGAAATGGCCGGCAACAAGCGCACGCCAACAGAAGGTAACCGCTACCGTGCCACACTGGCTAATGAGTCGGGCGGTGACCTGTTTATTGCTTTTCACTGCAACTCTGCTCCACCAGCGCGGCACCGTAAGCAGACCGGGTACAAGACGCAGACCTCCTACACAGGAAAAGGAAAGAACCGGAAAAAAGTAACCCGGAAAGTGCCCACCTACCAATACTGGACCACCCCCAACCCTGCGTATGGCACTGAAACCTACATCTGGGCTGTGAATAAAAATGATGCGAAGATCAGCGCCGTCAACAGGCTGCAGGATGATGAATATGGCGAAAGTGATTCCACTGCAGCGCATATGGAAATGCCCGACCCCTCAGACCCGGTAGAAAAAGCAAGGATGCTGATATATGCACAGCATTTTTTCAATAAAAGCCTGGTGCTCGCCGACCTGGTGGAAAAAGAGTTTGTGGCAAAAGGAAGGAACAGCCGTGGTGTAAAGCAGCGTAACCATACCGGCATCTGGGTATTGCAGGCCACAGGCATGCCCAGCATACTGATTGAACTCGGGTTTTTGAGCAATAAAGAGGAAGAAGAATACCTTAACAGCGCTACAGGGCAGGACGAATCGGCCGATGCAGTGCTGAAAGCTTTCAAAACGTATAAGGAGGGGCTGGAGTCAAAACAGATCAGCACTACCCCACCGGCCTTTTAATTCCCGGTACCAAAGCATACAGCGTATGCGGCACAGCCTTTGTATTCTCAGGCCGGGGAATAGCTGCCGCCCTGCTAAGCCTTTTAAAAATAATTAGCTAATTTGGCAGCGGGGAAGTAAACCGTTATTAATGAAAATCAACAACGAAACCAAAGTCGGACTGCTTACAGTGGCAGCATTGGCGCTGCTTATCATGGGTTTCAATTTCCTGAAAGGAAAAGACCTGTTTGACCGCAGTAAAAAAATATATGCCGTTTTTACCAAGCTCGGTTCACTGGCCAATTCCAATGAAGTAAAAATCAACGGGCTGACCATTGGAACTGTATATGAAATGCAGGAAACAGATAAAGATGTAAGTGGTATCCGCGTAACGATCCGGCTCACCCGCGACATCAATATTCCGGCCAACTCTGTAGCTTATATTTCTGCCAACCTTGTAGGTATTGGTTCCTCCTCCATCATCATAGAGCCCGGCGACTCCAAAGAATACCTTAAACACGGTGATCAGATAGAGACACGGATTGACGAAGGCATACTGGGCGGTCTGTCTTCAGAAGTGGCTCCCACTCTCACAAAAGTCCGTCAGTCACTGGATTCGCTTAACCGGGTGTTTGGCAACCTTAACCGCCTGATGGACGGGGATACAAAAAATAACCTGCAGCATACAATTGCCAACTTCTCACAAATCAGCAACAGCCTGAACAGGCTGCTGAGCGATCCGTCCAGCTCGCTGAATACATCACTGAACAACCTCAGCGCTATCACCAGCAATCTGAAAAATAATAATGACAGCATCACCGCCATCATTTCCAATGCCGGCCAGTTTACAGCTACGCTCTCTAAGCTGGAGCTGGAAAAAACAATGGATACCCTGCAGTCAGCTATCAGCAGCCTGAAGACATCCATTAATAAAATATCCAGCAATGAGGGCACGCTGGGTGCACTGATAAATGACCGCACGCTGTATAATAAATTAACCAACGTAATGCTCAGTGCTGAGATATTGCTGGATGACCTGCGTGCCCACCCCAAACGCTACGTTAATCTTTCCATCTTTGGCCGCAAAGACCGGGGAGGAGCCTTAACTTCGCCATCCATCAAGGATTCGATACCGAAGTAAATGAAGCGCCGCATTATTCGTTATTTCTTTTTACCGCTTATATTATTAGCTGTTTCCGGCAGTGCCTTGCTGGCGCAGGAGCCTGTACCCGGCGCTGATACCACTCAGCCAATAGAAATATTAAGCCATACCAAAAGGCTCACTTTTCAAACCATTGACGACTCCACCCGCATTACCATCATTGTAGGCGATGTGAAGCTCCGGCAGGGGCGCACCCTCTTTTATGCCGATAGCTGCCTGATCAATAAACGTATTAACCTGTTTGAAGCCTGGGGCAAAGTGCATATCAATGATAGTGACACGGCCCATGTATATGCCAATCATCTCCGCTACCTGATGGACAAAAAAATTGCTTACTTAGACGGCAATGTGCGGCTCACTGACGGCAAAGGCACCCTCACCACACCCGACCTGGAGTACGATATGCAAACCAATATTGGCGTATATAAGAATGGAGGAAAGGTGAT
>DAOLFO010000240.1:0-5271 GCA_035326305.1 Chitinophagaceae bacterium | reverse complement strand
TTGAGCCGCACCATTTGCCCCGGCGCCAGCCGGAAATATTTTTTGGGCGGGTTTTCCATAAAATCTTCCCGCTCTATATACAGTTCGCGGCTGAAGGGTATATCCCGCTCCCCGGTATTCGGGTCTTCGGGGTTGTTTTCGCTCTTTAGCGTTTCCTCATTTTCTGCCGGGTAGTTGGTAATGATCACCTTCAGCGGGTCAAATACCACCATCCGGCGCTGAGCAATTTTGTTCAGGTCTTCCCGTACAAAAAATTCCAGCAGGCCGATATCCACCACGTTGTCTCTTTTGGCAATGCCTATCCTGTCGCAAAACTCCCGTATGGCATGTGCAGTATATCCTCTCCGCCTTACTCCGCTGATGGTGGGCATACGCGGGTCATCCCATCCGCTTACATGTCCTTCATTTACCAGTTGCAGCAGCTTTCTCTTGCTCATCACGGTATAGGTCAGGTTGCGACGGGCAAATTCATACTGTTTGGAAGGGAAAATTTCCAGCTTCTCTATCAGCCAGTCATACAGTTCCCGGTGCGGTACAAACTCAAGAGTGCAGATGCTGTGTGTAATGCGCTCTATCGAGTCGCTTTGTCCGTGTGCAAAATCATACATTGGATAAATGCACCACTGATCGCCGGTACGGTGATGGTGCGCATGCTTGATGCGGTAAAGCACCGGGTCACGCATGAGCATATTTGGCGAAGCCATATCAATCCTGGCACGGAGCACTTTGTCGCCGTCTTTATACTTTCCGGATCGCATAGCTGCAAATAGCTGCAGGTTTTCCTCTATGCTCCGCTCTGCATATTTATTCCGGCCGCCCGGCTGTGTGGGGGTTCCTTTTTGAGCGGCTATTTCTTCACTGGTGCTGTCATCCACATAAGCCAGTCCCTTGCGGATAAGGGTAACGGCCATATCATAAAGCTGCTCAAAATAATCAGAGGCATACAGTTCATTGGCCCAGGTGAAGCCCAGCCAGCGGATATCACCCTTAATGCTTTCCACATACTCCGTTTCTTCCGTCACCGGGTTGGTATCGTCAAAGCGAAGGTTGGTGGCCCCGCCATATTTCAGGGTAAGGCCAAAATTGAGGCAGATGCTGGCCGCATGGCCCAGGTGCAGGTAGCCATTGGGCTCCGGCGGAAACCGTGTCATAATGGAGTTGTACTTGCCCGAGGCAAGATCCGCTTCAATAATCTCTTCCAGGAAATTGAGGCTGCGTTCTTCTTTTTTTATTTCTTCCGGCATAAGCTGCAAAGTTAAGAAAGGGAATGAATTTTATTAATCCTGCCTCATCACCGGGCTAATATTCATTTTAATAAACACAAACGGCAAACTACCAACTTTGCAATACCTTTGCGACAAACAAAAAACCCGATTGCACAATGGCAGCCCGCACCGATTTATTTACGAGTCCCGATTATTTTGGCGTTGATGAACTGCTGACAGAAGAGCACCGGCTGATCCGGGAATCCGTACGCAGCTATGTTAAAAAGGAGATATCCCCCATTATAGAAGATTATGCCCAGCAGGCAGCATTTCCGGAGCACATAGTAAAGCAACTGGGCGACCTGGGCTGCTTTGGCCCCACCATCCCGGCAGAGTACGGCGGCGGCGGACTGGATTATATTTCCTACGGCCTGATGATGCAGGAACTGGAGCGGGGAGATAGCGGTGTACGCTCCACAGCCTCTGTGCAGGGCTCTTTAGTAATGTACCCTATCTATGCCTACGGCAGCGAGGAGCAACGGAAAAAATATTTGCCTAAGCTGGCTTCGGGTGAATGGCTGGGATGCTTTGGCCTTACAGAGCCCGACCATGGCAGTGACCCTGGCAGCATGCTCACCAATATCAAAGATGCCGGCGACCATGTAATACTGAACGGGGCTAAAATGTGGATCAGCAATGCTCCCTACTCCCAGGTAGCCGTAGTATGGGCAAAAGATGAAGAAGGTGTGATACGCGGGCTGGTGGTGGAGCGTGGCATGGAAGGTTTTAGCACACGTGCCACGCATGGCAAATGGAGCCTGCGTGCCTCTGCCACCGGTGAGCTGGTCTTTGATAATGTAAAAGTGCCGAAGGAAAATATTTTCCCCAACGTAAAAGGACTGAAAGGGCCGCTTGGCTGCCTTACCAAAGCCCGCTATGGTATAGCCTGGGGTGCCATCGGGGCTGCTATGGATTGCTATGACACGGCCCTGCGTTATGCAAAAGAACGACAGCAGTTTGGCAAGCCCATCGGCGGTTTTCAATTGCAGCAAAAAAAGCTGGCCGAAATGATCACCGAAATTACCAAAGCGCAGTTGTTAAACTGGCGGCTTGGAGTACTGATGAATGAGGGACGCGTTACTCCCCAGCAGGTGAGCATGGCCAAGCGCAATGCCTGCCACATAGCGACACAAATATGCCGTGACGCAAGGCAGATGCTGGGCGGAATGGGCATTACCGGCGAATACCCGGTGATGCGGCATATGATGAACCTGGAAAGCGTGATCACCTATGAGGGAACCCATGATATACACCTGCTGATCACCGGTATGGATGTTACCGGCATCAATGCATTTAAATAAATAACGGTATAGCTGAATGTACTGAAAAGTAAAATAAAAAGAACTGCTGATAGCAGGAAAACAGCTTTTGAAAGAACCCGCTTTTTGAATTTTACTTTTGATTTTTACAACGCAGCTATTATATAAACCGGCACCTGACATGAAAGTATACCTGATTGGCTTTATGGGATCGGGCAAAACCTACTGGGGCCGCCAGCTTAGTAAACGGCTTACCCTTCCATTTTTTGACCTGGATGAGCAAATAACCGAAGCGGAAGGGAAAAGCATTAACGAAGTTTTTGAGCAGCACGGTGAAGAATATTTCCGGCTCCGTGAAAAAGATATCCTGCACTTGCTGACGGAAAGCCACGACAGCTTCATTATGGCCTGTGGCGGTGGCACTCCCTGCTATTTTAATAATATCGAATACCTCAACAGATCAGGAATGACTATCTGGATCAATACGCCCATCCCCGTACTTGCAGAGCGGTTGTTAAAAGAAAAAGAGCATCGCCCGCTGCTAAAAGATCTCAGCGATGAGCAGGTGAAAAATTTTATCAGTAAAAAATTTGCTGACCGGCGACTGTATTATGAGCAGGCCAGCCTCACAGTAGATGAAAATATGAGCTTAGAACATTTTATAGAAAACATTTTCCATGCATAAATCTTTTCTCTCTGCAGGTGCGCTGCTGGGCGGCCTGGCTGTTGCGCTCGGCGCTTTTGGCGCTCACAAGCTGAAAGAACTGGTACCGGCAGAAAGTGTCAGCAGCTTTCAAACAGGTGTACAGTACCAGATGTACCATGCCCTTGCGCTCCTGCTTGCGGGTATGCTATGGAGTCAGTATCGCTCCGCTTCACTTAAATGGGCCGGAAATTGCTTCATAGCAGGCATTGTTCTATTTTCGGGATCGCTTTACCTGCTCACTGCATTAAAAGCCACCGGGCAGGTAGGGTTAAAGGGGATCGGCATCATCACACCGTTCGGCGGGTTATTCTTTATAGCAGGATGGCTGCTGCTGTTGCTGGCAATCGTCAGAAAAAGCAAGGCCGCTTAAAGAAGCACCCGCAGGGTAGTTTGAGTACCGCTGCTGTTGCTGATTTCAAAAAAGCCCCCGATGCTTTTCATCCGGTTGCCGATATTTTTAAGCCCATTGCCGTATTGTCGTATTTTTTGAAGGTCGGCCCCGGTACCGTTGTCCGAAATCTTAATAGTAAGGTATTTTTCGTCTGAAGCAAATGCGATGCTCACCGCATTTGCCTTAGAGTGCTTCAGCGTATTGGTGAGCGTTTCTTTTACACATAAAAATAAATTTCGCCTTTTATCACCGCTCAGCTCCTGCTTTCCGTTTTGAGCGGGCACCTGCACCTTGCAAATAATTGGCGTATTCTCAAAATATTCCAGCGCAAAAGCACGGATATATGCAACCAGGTTGTCAACCGTATCGCTGCTGCTGTCCATACTCCAGATGATGGCATTCATCTTATTCAGCACTTCATCTGCGGAACGGGATATTTTATCTATCTCTGCGGGTATATTTTCCTTCATTTTATTTTTAGCAATCTCGCTCATCAGGCGTATGGCCGTCATGCCGGAGCCCAGTTCATCATGCATATCTGCCGATATCCGCTCCCGCTCCTGTTGCTGGGCTTTATATACGGCCAGTTCTTTTTCATATTCTTTCATCAGGTTTTCCGCTTTCAGCCGCTCCCGCTCACGGGCCTGCTCTACCAGTTGCTTGCGGTTTTTATAATACAGCCCGGCCATAAAAAAGATTAGCTCAAACAGCAACCCCATTTCATAATAAAACAAACCAGTGCTCAATATTTCCGGCCAGTGCGGAAAGGAAATCACCCGCCATACAAACAGCAATGACACTCCCGAAAAAACCAGCAGCAGCAGGTTGCCCCAAAACAGGAAGCGGAGCAGCTTATCCTGCCAGTGCCGCATGCTGTATATCAAAAAAATGACCACCATTACCAGCAGCAGGATTTTGGAGATATTCTCCACCCAGTATTCCAGTATAAAATTATAGGTGAAATAATGCAGGTACGTAAAAAGCAGCATAGTGAGGCTGAGCATGACAATGCCCGCATTGTAAAACCTGTACAGGAACGGGTGGGTACGTGACGCAGACAAATAACGCTGCATAAAGGCCATGTAAAACAAATGCCCGGCGCTTTGCAAAATAAAGTCCAGGTAGGCTTCATTAAAAAAACCAAAGGTGTTGGTACGGTAGCTGTAAATGGCTTTTATAAACAGCATAATAGCCAGTGCAAGGGCATATAACGCATAGTACAGAAATTCCTTGTTACCTCCCTGCAAAAAGCTCGACAGCGAAAACAAAATCATCATCAGCAGCAACCCGCAAAATAAAAATGTAACGGTCTTGGATTCTATATTGGTATTGGCCAGCTCATTTACATAGCTGCTGAGGTAAGCGGCCGATACAAAACGTGGCATCAGCCGGTTGAGGTACGTTCGCACAAAACGAAGTTCCGCCACCACCGTCATAGTATCATTTGCCGGAATGGTAAGCAGGCGGTAGCTCACTTCTTTGGGATATTGCGGTAATACAGAAGGAATAGGCTTTAGCACATTGCCCGATAGCTGAAACAGCCTGATATCAGTGTAGTACAGGCCCGGAAAAAACCAGGTACTGCGGGCACTGTCACCAGCATTGCCTACCCGGAATACCAGCACGGCTTTGGTGGTCACCTGGTTTCCT
>DAOLFO010000239.1:0-5290 GCA_035326305.1 Chitinophagaceae bacterium | reverse complement strand
GGAGAGCGACAGGTCAATGCTGTCGTCATACACATCGCTGTTAAGCAATGTGCCCGTGATCGCTGCCCGTTGTCCCAGCCGCTCCCAGCGGTGCGTGCTTTTGTTCCACCCCACCATGATCAGCGTGGGATCATTTATATCATTTATAAAAGGCGTGATATTGCCTGTATGCAGTATAAAAGCATTTTGCCCGACAAGGTTCCCGTTCACACACCAGTAGCGCTGATCATATACCTGCGCTATATCCGCTGTTTTCTCAGTAAGAAGAAAAGGGCCGCCAACTTCGGGAATGGCATCGGCCGGGTTACCATTAATAAAACGCACACTGTAAGGAATGGCCGACGGCGGATTAGCCACGATATCCGGCATAGCTGTAAGCGGGTGATAAGCCCCGTTGTCGCCCAGCGGGAATACGAACGGATCAGTACCCTGGCGGGTGACAAACCCTTCTGTATACGATGATACAGAGGCGCCCGCATTTGCCGCATAATGCTGAAAGACGAGGTGCGATGCTCCGCCGGAAAGGTTGCTGTGCACAATGCCCTGGCTGAAATGGGCCATATCAGCCACCAGCCAGCGATTGCCCAGGGTGATGCCTGCCGGGTTACTGTTTTGCCATACCGTTACGGATGTATTAAATACAGCAGTACCGCTGATATGCTGCGAGGCGGCGCCATCCAGTATCCATTTGCCCCCGGCGGCGGAAGAAACAATGCCATTGTTTTGTACAGCGCCGCGGGCCTGTACCACCGATCCGCCACCTGTATATAAAGAAGCAGCAGATGTAATCGTAATATCCTGTCCCTTGCCGGCAAATAATGTATCGCCCGGGCCGGAGAGCCAGACCGCATCATTAATATATACCTGGGAATGCGCTTTGTAAACAGGTAAGCCAATAAAAATGCCACCTGCGCATAAGACTGCCCGCAGGGAGCAGAACAAGCAGCGCAGTAGTGGCAAAGTGTATTTCATCGTAGTCAGTTAGCGTGGTATTTTTAAATGTTCTGTATTATTTAAAAAGCTGGTGTTTTTCACAGGCGCATAAGCATGTGTTATAAGTATATATATGTCTGTATTCAGCCTGGCTTACCAGGTAATTTTAATGCGGGCACTATCTGTATAGCGCTTCAGGGAAATATTATCCCCGGCTTTGCCTTCAGCAGCTATCTTTTGTGCCATCCATTCTGCTGCCTTCATAGCATCATCCCCGCTGGTAAAAAAGAACTCTTTGGCTATCCCGTTCCGGCTGTCGCGGGGCTTGTAAATGGTTTCCCCTGCATGGATCTCAAACGTCCATACTCCCCGGCTCAGCTCTTCCAGCTTTATAAGCGAAATTCCTTCGGAGCCCTCTGCTTTACTGCTCAATGCCTGGCTGCACGAAGCCGCACCGAAGAGGATAAGCATATAACAGATTACATTTCTCATTCCGCTATTGATAACTGGTTAGCAAATCTTACTTATCCTCTCACCTTGTAAATACAAGCCCCCTTTAGACAAAGGGGGCTGATTTACAAACCTGTCATTTTCTGTAATTAGGAATCTTCCAAAGGATTGTTGGATGATAGGGTCATTCATAAGAACCGGCAACCATCAAACCGGGTGGATTACTATTTTTATTTATTTAAAAGAACTTTTTGTTTTTTTTAAGCGCCGTCCTGATTATTACGGCAACGGGACAAATCTACCTTCCGCAACACCCCTTTGCCAAGTTTCGGGGGTATACAAATGGTTTCACGAGGGGTTACATTTGGTATACAAGAAAATATCAATGCTGATTGTCAGCATTTTAAAGGTTAGCACTTAATAGTAATATTTGTTATCCCTTAAAATAATTGTCAATTCCGGGGTGCATTAACAGATAATGAACGGGGCAGAAAGCGAACTGTATACCCTATATAATATAGTATAACAGGCCGTGTAGGCTGACTGGCAGAACAAATAAAAGCTCCGGAAATCAAATAAAGGTACCTGCTGGTATGAACATGTTATGTCACGATTCCCCGTTCAACCAGCATGACCGGAAAGAATGAGTATCAACTGTGCACTGACATACTGTATGTCCTGCATCCCGCATCAATCAAATATTGTAAATTGTATATTTCAAAACAGCGTCCTCTCATGCCTGTCCAGAAAAAGAGGCCCTCTCCATACGGCCCGGTAAAATTTGAAACCATTGATCAGTACCATGCTCATTTTCCTGCCAATGTGCAGCAGGCGCTGGACAGCATACGCAAAGCCATCCGGCAAGCAGCGCCAAAGGCCACTGAAGTGATCAGCTATAATATGCCCGCCTTTAAGCAAAACAAGAACCTGGTATACTATGCAGCCAATAAAGCGCATATCGGTTTTTACCCCACCCCTTCTCCTATCAAAGCTTTTAAGGAAGACCTAGAAAAATACCACACATCCAAAGGGGCCATCCAGTTTCCGCTGGACAGACCCATGCCCCTGGCGCTGGTAAAAAAAATGGTCAGGTTTCGTATAGCGGAGGACCGGGAAGCTCAAAAATCCAGAGAGAAGATCAGCCGGCAATCGTAAGCTGGATGATGGTCTGCGGTCAACAGACCTCAGTCGTCAATCGTGAATCGGCCATCGGAGCGACGTACATCGTACATCATACGCTGTACATCACCCTTCATACACCGTACATCTTGCAAATTCTTAAATCAGGTATAAGCAGTGAATTTGTCAGCAGCCTGTACGCCATCCGTAAATCTTAAATCGAAATTCGTAATTCGCCATGCCGTACATCACCCTTCGTACACCTTGTACATCTTACTTTCTGTGCTAATAACCCGGAAATTATAGCAAATAAAAAAAGCACCAGGTTTTGCGATTGTTCCGGCTTTCGCCTTCCCTATCAAACCCGATGCTTTCCGGAATTACAAATTTCTTTTTACAGAGTTCTGTAACTCCTGCTGCGGCTTCCTGTTTCCAAAATGCCTGCAGCATTATTGTACATCTAAGATACTGCCTGCATTACCCGTTTTCCAAATTTTTACTTCTGTTACTCTGCACCTGTTTTACCCAAACATATGCACCTGATACCTGCATAAGCAGGCTGTTATGCACAGCCCTCAGGAGCGCATATTCTCATATTGCAGGGGCACGCCCAGGTTCCAGCCTTTTGATGCCTGTATCACTTCCTGGAGGTCATCTATTTTTTTGCCGGTCACCCTTACCAGGTCATCATTGATGGATGCCTGCACTTTGAGCCCGGAGTCCTTGATATGCTTTACTATTTTCTTTGCGTCTTCCTGCTTCAGCCCGTTCCTTACAGTCACTTCCTTTTTCCACACTTTGCCACTCTGGGCGCCTTCTTTTGATAAATCAAATGCTTCCGGCGAAATACCCTGCTTATTGGCCCGGCTGATCAGCACATCAATGAGCTGCTGCATCTTCATGGCATCTTCCGTTTCGATATTCAGCTTAAATTCCTTTTTGTTCAGGTCAATGACCACATGTGAACCTTTAAAGTCAAAGCGGTTAGTAATTTCCTTGGTGGTTACATTCACCGCATTGTCCAGCGCCTGGGCGTCTACTTTACTTACGATATCAAATGAAGGCATAAGGAGAGGTTTTTGTATTGCGAAGTAAACGATTTTTAAGACTGTAACCTCAGCAGCTTCCGCAAAAAAGCCCCGCCGGAATGGGCGGGGCCGTTTCATGGCTAATGATCTGCTATATATTAGTTTCCACCGGTATTCACCCTGTTTTGCTCATCAGATGCCCCGCTGGTGCGGCGGCGCTCAGGAGCAATATTTGTTTTGCCAAAACGGAAGGTGAAGGTAAAATTGAACTGGCGGCTGTCGCGGCGGCTGCTGATGTCCACATCCACATCGCTGTAGCGGGCATAGCCGCTAAACCGCTGTGTCAGGAAAATATCACGCACCCCCATTTTCAGCATACCTTTCTTTTTCAGCACCTGCTTGGTGATACCCGCATTCAGTGCGCCCATTTCGTTGGCCACCAGTATTCCCTCTGCCCCTTTGGTACGGTACCATCCGCTCAGCTCAGCGCCCCATCCTTTACCAAAAGAGAACGTATTGTTCATATTCGCCATCAGGGTGGTAAACTGAATCTCTACCGGGTCATTCTGATAAAGGCCTGAATAATGGTTGTTGAATACATTTACATAAAAATTCGCATTCCACCATTTGCGTACGGGCACATTCGCCATTACTGCCATCCCCCACTGCTTCATGCTGCTGAAATTGTCTTTTGTCTGGTACGTAATATTCTTTTCCGTTTCCTGCTTCAGCATTTCTGTGATGATATCATTGGTCTGCGTATAGTTGATAGTGGTGGTCAAAAACCGGTTGAATGTGTGGCTCAGCTCAAAGTTGTTAGTAAACTGCGGCTGCAGGTACGGGTTGCCCTGTCCGTAAGTGAGCGAATCCAGGAAAAATACAAACGGGTTCAGGTCATCATAATCAGGACGGGTAATGCGGCGGCTGTAGCTCAGGCTGAGCTGATGCTTTTCGCTGGCATTATAGCTCATGCCCACGTTGGGAAAGAGGTTGGTATAGTTACGGCGGAAAGAAGAATCCTGGGTGATCTCATGCCCTTTGGCCACTGTATTTTCTAGGCGCAGGCCGGCTGTCAGGTCCCATTTTTTTATGTTTTTAGAAAAAATGGCATAGGCAGCGTTGATGTTTTCCTCATAAATAAAATGATTGCTGCGGTCGATATCGGTCACCCATCCGCCGCCATTGTTGCGCACATATTCCACACTGTTATCCGTTTTTACAAAGCTGGTTTTAGCACCTGCTTCCAGTTTCAGCCCGCTCTTAAACGGATGCACATAATCCACTTTAGCGCTGTAGATGTTAATATAGGAAGGGATGTCCCCGTTGAGAGTTACATCAGGCGCTGTTTTATCACCGCCTGTATTAAAGCTTTGTGTAACGAGGCTTGTTTTGCTCTTGTTGACATAGCGGGCATAGTCCAGGTCGGTAGTGATCTCACGGCCGGTGGAGTCAATCGTATGCTTGAAATTGAAGTTGCCTGTAAAATTGGTTGAGTTCCTTTTATTAGCTGCATTTGACAGCAACCGGTAATTCCCCGAAGGATCCAGAAGATTGTTCACATTAGTATTACTCCTGGGATCTTCATCGTTATCATTCAGGTTCCCGTTTAGCACCACGCCTGCTACTGTTCTTTTAGAAAAATAATAATCCACACCTGCTTTTACATTATGGTAGTTGCCTTCAAAATGCGGGCGGGATACCTGGTCTATACGGCGGGCCAGCGTGCTGCCTTCATACATTTTACGGTCAATCAGCAGGCG
>DAOLFO010000238.1:0-5315 GCA_035326305.1 Chitinophagaceae bacterium | reverse complement strand
AGAAAATAAGTAACCGCTGCTGTGGTGGCAACCAGCAATATGCCGGCGGCAATGCGCCACCAACCGGTGCGGCGTACAGGAGCTGCGCCTCTCTGCTGTATGCGCTGAAATCTTTGCCATGCTTTATTCACATCCACTTCCGGCTGAGCAGTGAGTGATTGTTCCCAAATCGTTTTAAAATGTTCAAAGTAATGCCGGTTGGCTTCACCGGCCTGCAGCCAGGCAAGCACTTCCTGCTCCTCCGGCGGCGTGGCTTCATCAGCCAGGTATTTCACCAGCAACTCATCTATTCTATCGTGTATAAAATGTTCCAATAGCGTGTGGTTTTATTAACTGGTAAAAAGTAAAATAATCACCGGCAGGTAATCCGACAACCGGGTACGTAATATCTTAAGCGCTTTGCCCATCTGGTTTTCTATTGTCTTTACCGAAAGGCCCAGCACATTGGCAATTTCCTGGTACTTTAATCCTTCATAACGGCTAAGCTGGAAAATAGTGCGGCACTGCTCCGGCAGCTCATTCATGGCTGCATGCAGCTTTGCTTTCAGCTCACCGGACAACAGCTTCCCGGAAGCGTTCTCTGTTTCCTTATCTGCATGGCGGGCCATATGACCTGCGTACGCCGCTTTTACTTTCTGATGCTTCAGGTAGTTCAGGCTGTCATGGTATACTGATTTATACAAATACGCTTTGGGCGAAGTGTCAATTTCAAGATAATTTCTTTTCTCCCATAGTTTATAAAAGACCTGCTGCACTATCTCTTCAGCCATCACTTCATCTTTTAAAATGGTGCAGGCATAGCCGTACAGCCCTTTAAAATGTGTTTTAAAAAGCAATTCAAACGCCGGCTCTGTTACCGGTGTCATGGTCCTTACAATACCAGTCGCTTTATCTTCCACTTTAATGATGCTGTACCCTGCCTCAAATATAGCCGCTCCCAATCAATCTGTTTTTTATCAGGACAACCGGCAAAGCAGCTACCCCCATGCGGCCATAACATTTTTTTAAGGATTACAGGCAGGCAAAAGTCGGAAAATACTTGCACAGGCGGTTAATTATTGAAAAACAAAGCATTTACAGTGCTCCGCAGCACTCATCTGTTCTGGCACCTATGCCGCGTGGCCTGTACTTTTTCAGCTTTTGGCCGAATGAATTATCTTGCCCGGTATGAAAGCACACATTACCGTTATCCTTGTGGCCATTTGCTGTTTTATTGCAGCCTGCAAAGAGCAGGAAGAAAAATTTGTGGTACAGCCAAGGGATGAGTCCATCACTGTAAATAATGCTTACAGCACTTTGTTTTTTGACAGTACAGCTATGGAATCTTTTATTGCCAGCCAGTCACTTGGCGATACGCTGGCTGACCGTATGCGCAGCTTTTACAACAGCCGCAACTACCAGTTTGCCTGGTTTGACAGCACAGGCCTCACTGAAAATGTGTACAGCTTTCTCAGCATGCAGGGGCAGTATATCAGCTATTCCAGGGACAGTTCACTTCACAATCCTTTCCTTCAGCAACTGCAGGACTCACTGCTGACAGATAGCAGCCGTTATAAAATAAACGAAGCAGACCGCCTGCAGGCGGAGCTGGTGCTTACCGAACAATTTTTCCGGTATGCCTTCAAAGCCTATCAGGGTGACAGCAGCATTAATGCGCAGGACCTTGGCTGGTTTATTCCAAGAAAAAAAGTGGACATGACCGCCCTGCTTGATTCGATGATACAGCATAAGGGGAAAAATGTGCAGGCTTATGAGCCGGTAAACCGGATGTACAACCTGCTGAAAGAGCAATTGCTGAAATATTATGCTTATGAAAAAAGCGGTGGGTGGGACAGTATTTTCATTGATAAAAAATTTTACAAGACCGGCGACAGCTCAGCCACCATTGTAAAAATCAAGCAACGCCTGTTCTTTACCAATGACCTGCCCGTCAATGACAGTACACCAATATTTGACACCACACTTCAGAAAGCTATCAGGCATTTTCAAAAACGCTATGGGCTGAAAGAAGACGGAGCTATCGGCACCGCTTTCCTCAAAGAGCTGAACAGGCCTATTGAAGAGCGCATCCGCCAGTTGCTTATCAATATGGAGCGGCTGCGCTGGGTACCTGCTGAGCCACCTGCTGACTACCTGCTGGTGAATATACCCGCTTACAAGCTGTTTGTATACGAAGACACAAAACTGGCCTGGGATATGAATGTGGTGGTGGGCACAGCTGCGCACAACACTGTTATATTCCGCGGCGATATGAAGTACATAGTATTCAGCCCTTACTGGAATGTGCCACCGGGCATTTTAAAAAATGAAGTGCTGCCTGGTATAAAACGCAGCAGCAATTACCTTGCCCGGCACAATATGGAATGGTACAACGGCACCGTGCGTCAAAAGCCCGGCCCGGGCAACTCACTGGGGCTGGTAAAATTTCTCTTTCCCAACAGTTATAATATTTACCTGCACGATACGCCGTCCAAGTCACTGTTTGGAGAAACCAACCGTGCCTTCAGCCATGGTTGCATACGCCTGGCTGAGCCTAAAAGGCTGGCTGAATACCTGCTGCGGAAAGATACTGCCTGGAGTACCACTAAAATCACCACAGCTATGAATAGCCGTAGTGAAAAATGGGTTACGCTGTCACCCGTCATACCTGTATTCATTGGCTATTTTACGGCATGGGTTGATTCCGATGGTGAGCTGAATTTCCGTGATGACATTTACGGGCATGATAAAAAAATGGCGGAAAAAATGTTTCATTCCGCTTCTTTAAAATAAACCATGCAGATTTGTTCCGCTACATTTGCGTTTTAAACCGGATACATGCACCTGACAGAAGTAACGGATAAACGGGCTGCCCGCATTTTCCTGGACATCAACCGGGAGATAAATAAAAGCAACCCGAACTATATACAGCCGCTGGACAAGGATGTGGAGCAGGTCTTTGACCTTTCTAAAAATAAAATGTTCCGGCACGGCGAAGCGGTAAGATGGGTACTGCAGGATGCGCAGGGGAAATATATTGGCCGCATTGCGGCTTTTGTCAATAAAAAATATAAGAACAAAGGAGACGACGGGCCGGTAGGCGGCATCGGTTTTTTTGATTGCATCAATGACCAGGCGGCCGCAGATATACTGTTTGATGTGGCAAAGCACTGGCTGCTGCAACGCGGTATGGAAGCGATGGACGGCCCCATCAATTTTGGAGAAAGGGATCGCTGGTGGGGATTGCTGGTAGAAGGGTTTGAGCCACCCCTGTATTGCCTTAACTATAATCCTCCCTACTACCAGTCGCTGTTTGAAACCTATGGCTTTCGCGGGTTTTATAACCAAATCTGCTTTGCCCTTGATGTTACAGCCCGGTTACAGGAAAAGTTTTATGCCCGGCATGCTGAATGCGCTAAAGACCCGGCATTTTCTGCAAAGCATATCCGCAAAAATCAATTGGAAAAATTTGCTAACGATTTCACCACCGTGTACAACAAAGCATGGGCCGGGCATGGCGGGCTGAAGCAAATGGACAAGCGCAATGTGCTGAAGATGTTCCTGTCTATGAAACCGGTGATGGATGAAAAAGTCTGCTGGTTTGTCTACTATAAAAATGAACCCATTGCTATCTGGCTCAACCTGCCCGACCTCAACCAGTGGTTCAAATACCTCAAGGGGAAATTTAGCCTGGTGGATAAGCTGAAGTTTTTATGGTATAAAAGAACAAAGCACTGCGACAAATTTGTGGGCCTCATATTCGGTGTGGTACCTGAATGGCAGGGTAAAGGAGTGGACAGCTACATGATAGTGGAAGGCGCCAGGCTCATTCAGCAAAAGCCACTGTACGAAAAATATGAGATGCTCTGGATTGGAGAATTTAATCCTAAAATGATTAATGTAGCGGAAAACCTGGGCACTTACCGCAGCCGGAGGCTGGTTACTTACCGTTATGTATTTGACCGCACCAAAGCATTTAAGCCGCACCCGGTTGTTTGATGTCAAACAGGGGATAATTGCTGCTCCCGTTGTTCATCTTTTATAAAAAATATAATCCGTAGACAATGGCGCTACCCCGTTTTGCCGGAAATCCAAAGCTATCTGCCCCCGGTGGTAGGTGGAATGGTTAATGATGTGAAATAGTATGTCCCGGATACTGTTGTGAAATGCCTGTCCCTTAGTGTTTGTATAGGAAATAATCCCGTTCAGGCCAGGCTTATCAAGTATATGCAATGTATGCTGGTAGTTGGCTTCGCCAATAGCTTTTAAGCCCCCGTCCGGATGTATTTGCCAAATGCCAAAAGCGGCCTGCACCGGCTCTATCCTGTTATTCCAAACCTGGTGAGCATTCAGGATATGGTTGTACAGCTTTACGGCCTTCTCCGAAATCCCGGTGGAGTCACCAGTAAAAATATCCACCAGCTTCTGATTGCAATGATGGTTGTACTCAAATAGCTCTTTAAAAAACTGCTTCATCCGTTTGCTTATTTTTATTTGACAAGTGACCTTACGGAAACTGTTTTTAAGAAGCCCTGCCTGCCAGGATTTTTTTGATTAACACTATTTGCCCTAAATGATAGTAGCTGTGCTCTATCATTCCGTCAATACTCCTCAGGTAAGTGCCATATTTTTTGTCAACAAAATTTTCATACAGCTTTTCTCCGGGCATTTTTTCAACCAGGTCAGCAAACTCCTCTGCATCTTTCCAGAATTCAATAAGGAAGGCCCCCCACTGCTGCTGAGATACAATCGGTGGAAAGTCAAAGCTGAACTTATCCCTGATTTCCAGGCTTCCTCCCAGCAAAACGTTCTTTATTCCATTGATATAATAGTGAACATGCCGGGCAAGGATTGAAATGGTATTTAAAGTATCAATCCCGGTGGTTGCGGCTTTCCAGTCAACCCCTGTTAGCTGGTCTTTAAAATTTGTATTGGCAATCCATGTCCCATTCAATATTACCTCCCGGAATCGGTTTGCCAGTGTAACCGGATTATTCATATTTTTTTATAGCATAGTTAAAGAATGGTAAGGGATAAAATTACTTTTATTAATCTTAATGCATGATCTGCTTTGTTTGAGTCACTCAAGGTATTTAAAGGTTTCTTGTATGCCTTGTATTTCTTGTATGGTTAACAGCTATTTACCATTAAGGAGTTAAGGAATATTAAGGCTTTACTCTTTTATACCCTGTATGGTTAATAGCTCTTCCCCGATTGCCATGATCTCTTGCCTGGAATATGGCATATTCAACAATGCAGCACGTTACAATTTATTAAACCATCTCTGCGCCTTCTTTGTATTTTCTTTGCGGTAAATTAATAACCGCAGGGTACGC
>DAOLFO010000237.1:0-5332 GCA_035326305.1 Chitinophagaceae bacterium | reverse complement strand
ATGCAACCCATCCAGGATATATTTCCCCTGCTGCCACAGCCGCGCAGGGTAGTCATCACCACTCACCAAAAACCCGATGCCGATGCGATGGGCTCATCGCTGGCGCTGGCTGGTTTTCTGAAATCATTTGGTCATCAGGTCACCGTTATTTCTCCTACTAACTGGGCGCAATGGCTCGACTGGATGCCCGGATGTAAAGAAGTGATAGACTTTGAAGCGAATAAAACCAAAGTAGCGACCATTATCAGCGAAGCGGAGTGGCTTTTTTGCCTTGACTTCAATATTTTTCATCGTACAAAGCACCTTGCCCCGCTGCTGGCCGGCGCCAGTTGTGTGAAGATTTTAATAGACCATCACCAGGAGCCGGATGCACCTTCCTTTCAGTATGGCATCAGCGATACAGCTAAAAGCTCTACCTGCGAAATGATCTACGACCTGATCCTTGCATCGGGGTACAGCGACCGCATTTCGGAAGAAATTGGTGAGTGTATTTATGCCGGGGTAATAGCCGATACAGGGTCGTTTCGCTTTCCGGCGGCAGGCGCCAGCGTGCACCGGCTGGCAGCCGACCTGAAGCAAAGAGGACTGGATCACTCCCGGGTGCACAGCCAGCTTTTTGATAATTTCCTGGAAAATAAGCTGCGCTTTACCGGCCATGTGCTCCTGCACCGGATGGAAGTGATGTATGAGTACAATACGGCGCTGGTAGCCATCACCAAGGGCGACCTGCTGCGCTATCATATCCGTACCGGCGATACAGAAGGGCTGGTTAATTTTCCGCAATCCATCCAGGGCATAAAGCTGGTGGGGCTGGTGATAGACAGGGATGAGGAAAGGAAATGGAGCTTCCGCAGCAAAGGTGAATTTGACTGTAATACATTTGCCCGCAAATATTTTGAAGGAGGCGGGCACTATAATGCAGCAGGCGGGCGCAGCAGCGACCCGCTGGAAGAAACAGTAAGAAAATTTAAACAGGCCATTGAAGCAAATAAATCTTTATTACAATAAAAACAAAATGAAAAAAACGATTCTTTATTCCTTTACGCTGATCGCTTTGCTTGCAGCTTTTACCGCCTGCAATAAAGTAAGCTACAAGAAAACCAAAAGCGGGGTGCTGTATAAGATCATATCCGGTAACTCTAAAGACTCTGCCCTGAAAAATGGCGACTGGCTCAAATTTTATTTTGAGCAAAAGCTCAATGATTCTGTGCTGAGCACCAACTATGGCAAAATGCCGGCTTATGAAAAGATACAGGAGGGAATGACAAACCCTGCCTACAACCCCGGGGAAATATTGCCATTTCTGAAGAAAGGAGATAGTGCGGTAGTGGTGCTGATGGTGGATTCGCTGATTAAAAAAGGTTTTATGCAGCCCGGGCAACTGGGTGCTAAGAAAGGCGACCGCATGGTGTTTAACCTGCGGGTGCTGGAGGTATTCCGCAATGACAGCCTGTATATGACCGACTCCAAAGCAGAAGCGGAAAAAGATGCACCCCGCCAGGCAAAGGAGCAGGAAGAGCAGATGGCGAAAATGCTAAAAGAATCACTGGACAGGCAGCAAAATGAATATGAAGAAGCGGTGAAGTCCGGCGAAGCTGAAAAAGGGATAAAGGAAATTGAAAGCTACCTGGCTTCAAAAGGTATTAAAGCAGAAAAAGTAGGGAAGGGAACATTTGTGACAGTGGAAAAGCAGGGTGAAGGTGATTTTGCCGGCCCCGGCAAATTTGTGACCGTAAAGTATGATGGCAAGTACCTGGTAAAAGACAGCTCATTTGATGCCGGCACATTTACCCGCCAGCTTGGCAAAGGACAGTTGATAGCCGGCATGGAGGAAGGCCTTGAAGCATTTAAGCAGGGCGGGAAAGGTGTGCTGTATGTACCGGGATTCAGGGCTTATGGAAAAAATACAGGCCCCGGTTCACCGTTCAGGCCCTTTGAGCCGCTCCGGTTTTTTATAGAAGTAACAGAGGTGGCCGATTCAATGCCGCCCCCGGCTGCACCGGGTGCCAGGTAGGCAGAAGCTGTAAGCATATTTTATAAATAAGAGCCGCCATTATTATAATGGCGGCTCTTATTTATTTTTATTATTGGTATAAAGAAAAACAGCATCGCTTCAGGATTTGCCGGCCAGGGAAGCAGCCTGTACCAGCGTCACAGCTTCTTTTGCCTCTTTTACATCGTGCACCCGTAGTATGCCGGCTCCATGGATAAGTGCAATAGTGTTGAGTACCGTAGTGCCATTCAGCGCTTCTGCGGGGCTGATGCCGAGGGTCTGGGTGATCGTTGACTTGCGGGACAGCCCGGCCAGCACCGGCGCCCCCATGATTTTAAACGCCTGCAGGTGGCGCAGCATTTCAAAATTTTGTGCCACTGTTTTCCCAAATCCAAACCCGGGATCAATAATAATATCCCGGATACCCTGCTTTTCTATGATAGCTTTTTTTTCGATGAGGAAGTCCAGCACCTGTTTCGTTACATCTTCATAGCCGGTATGTGCCTGCATGGTTTTGGGAGTGCCCGGCATGTGCATCAGCACATACGGCACCTGCAGCGCCACTACCGCAGGTATCAGCGTTTCATCTATATTGCCTGCGCTGATATCATTTACGATACAGGCACCGGCCGCTACGGCTTCCGTGGCCACTTTTCCATAAAAAGTATCCACCGATATAAAAGCATCAGGAAAGCGGCGGTGCACCGCATCTATTTTATCAATCAGCCTGCTCAATTCTTCTTCCGCAGAAACCAGGTCACTGTCCGGCCGGGAACTCTGTGCGCCCATATCGAGTATATCAGCGCCATCCTGTATCATTTGCTCCGCTTTGCGCAATACTTCATCTGCAGCCACCATACGGCTGCCGCTGAAAAAAGAATCGGGTGTGATATTGATAATACCCATCACCAGCGGCTGTGTGGCAGCGAGCAATCTTCCGCGGCAATTCAGTGTAAGCATTCGGGGATGTTTCGTTATTTTTGACGATAAAGATAATTAATCAACAGCCAGCAGGCTTATTTACTACAGCGCAGCCATGAGCCAGACAGACAAGCAATATGATGAAGCAGTAGCCGGGTGCCGGGAGATTTTTTTAAAAAAAGCAGCCGACTACGGTACAGCCTGGCGGGTGCTCCGCACCATATCGGTGGTGGACCAGATTTTTATTAAAGCCCTGCGTATACGCACCATACAGGAAAAGGGGAGCCAGAAAGTGGCGGATGATATCACGGGTGAGTTCATCGGGATTTTAAACTATGCCGTGATCGGGCTGGTGCAGCTTGGCCTGCCGGCAGATGCGCCTGAGGAACTGGATACAACTGTTGTGGCTGCTGAGTATGATAAATATGTGGCTGCTGCCAAAAAGCTCATGCAGGATAAGAATCATGATTACGGGGAAGCCTGGCGCAATATGAGCCAGGAAAGCCTGACTGACCTGATACTGATGAAGCTGCAGCGCATCAGGCAGATATTGCAAAACGAAGGGAAGACACTGGTCAGCGAAGGCATTGATGCCAATTATTTTGATATGATCAACTATGCAGCATTTGCGCTTATTTTAATTAAAGAAAAAGAGCCAGCCTGATCCGGTGCTCTTAATAATCATTACTACATGAAAGCAGGCATTACCCTCATACGCATTGTTGTTGGATTGCTCTTTATCTTTTCCGGGCTGGTAAAGGCCAATGATCCCCTTGGCCTCAGCTACAAGATGCAGGAGTTTTTTGAGGTATGGGGTGTGCACGGCCTTAATCATACCACACTTGCCTCTTCGCTGCTGATGAATGCGTTTGAGATCATTGCGGGTTTTGCATTGCTGATAGGCTGGCGCATCCGGCTGGTAAGCTGGCTGTTGTTGCTGCTGATACTCTTCTTTACTTTCCTGACAGGGTATACGTATGTAACGGGCAAGCCAACCAACTGTGGCTGCTTTGGCGACTGCCTGCCAATCACCTCTCAAACATCTTTCCTGAAAGATGTGGTGCTGACAGTGCTGATTGGAATTATTTTCTGGTACCGGAATAAAATAAAACCATTGTTTTCCGGCAGGGTCAGCCTGGTATTGATGTTGCTGGTCACCCTGTTCAGCTTCGGGTTGCAATGGTATGCGCTGAAATATTCGCCGGTAGTGGATTGCCTGCCGTATAAGAAAGGAAATAATATTGCAGCGAAAATGAAATCGCCTCCCGGTGCTGTGCCGGACAGTTTTGCCATCCGGTTTATTTATGAAAAAGGAGGGAAGCAGTTTGAGTTTGAACCGGCAGAGCTTCCTGCAGATTTAGATACCTATAACTATGTAGACCGCAAAGACAAGCTGGTAAGAAAAGGAAATGCCGAACCTCCGATTAAAGGTTTTTCCCTTTCTGCGGCTGATGGCAATGACGCTACTGCCACTGTACTGGAGCAACCGGCAGCCCTTGTTTTATTCTGTGAAAATTTCAGCACGCCATTCAGCAGTTACAAAGAAGATGTAACGGCGCTGTATCAGCAGGCCGCAACTAAAAATATTCCCCTGTATGTGATCACCAGCCAGCGGGAGCAGGCCACCAAATACCTGCAGGAAGCGGGGCTTTCACAGGTGCCTGTATATACCTGCGATGTAACGGCTATCCGCACAGCGGCACGTACCAACCCCAGCCTGTATTTATTGCAGGGCGGCACTGTGATGGAAAAGGAAGGGCATCACCGCTGGGGCATTATCCGCAGCAGGCTGGCTGCGCTGCCATCCTTGCCACCACCGCCACCGGTGCAGCCTGATAGCCTGGCTGCTGATAACGGGGAGGTTATGAATTGATTGAGGGATGGTAAAGTTTAATCGTTAGGCTCAGGAAACCTCTGGTTGTTCTTTTTCATACCATATTTTCTACCTGCCTGTAGTGGAAATATGCCCCTCCCATTCCGGCGGATCCACACCAATAAGATGCTTTACAAAGAAATCCCTGCGGCGGTGCTCTCCATAATCTCCACCCAGTGAGTGGCCCATGCCGGGTACAAACAAAAAATCAACATACTTATTGGCTTTGATGATGGCATTGATCAGCTGGTAAGTAGAAGACGGGTCTACATTATCATCCATTTCGCCAAGTATCAGCAGCAGCTTCCCCTGCAGCTTATGCGCATGTGTAACGTTGGATGATTCTTCATAATGCCTGCCGATTGGGTAGCCCATCCACTGTTCGTTCCACCAGATCTTATCCATACGGTTGTCATGACAGCCGGAAGAAGAAACAGCTACTTTATAAAAATCGGGGTGATGCAGCAGCGCTCCTGCAGAGCTCTGCCCGCCGGCAGAGTTGCCAAAAATGCCTACCCGGCTAATATCCATATAGGGATATTTTT
>DAOLFO010000236.1:0-5336 GCA_035326305.1 Chitinophagaceae bacterium | reverse complement strand
AGTTAGGGTGGATTGGCCTGATCCTGTTGTTGGTTTCTTATTTTTGCATATTACGGGCAGGGTTCAGGGCCTACTTTGTTACACCTGAAAAGGACCAGCTAAAGATTGTCCTGGCCGGTGCGGCTTCTTTGTTCTTCAGTTTGTATGTAGCACAGTATGCGCAGGATGCCATAGGGCAAATTACTGATATTGTTATTTATTATCCGCTGATCGGATTAGTGCTGCGTACTATAAAGCAGCGGGAGAACCACCCGGATGGGCTTCCGCAATGAGTATATATCCGGGTATAGCATAATCAACTTTTATCATGATAAGAAAAATTTTCTTTTTTGTGCTGACAGCAGCCTGTGGATTGATTTCCTGTAATAATGGAGGAAAACAGGAGCTGAGCGTGACAAATAATGCGGATATAAGCCGGCCGGATGATCTGATCGTGTTCAGCCGGCAGGCGCTGGAGGATAAAGCAGGTAGCGTGGCCCCCGGCCAATATGTGCAGGTGAAAAACGGAAAAGGAGAACCGGTGGTGGTGCAGTACGATGACAGGGATGGTGATGGTGAATGGGACGAAGCTGCCTGGCTGTATTCATTTGAGCCAAAGGAAGCAGCAGCATTTTCATTGGAGATAAGTGATGCGCCTGCAACAGTCAAAGCGGTGGTAAGGGCGCATGCCCGCCACATGCGGAAGACGCAGGACAATACGTTTGGCCCCGATTTAAGGATTGATTCTGTACCGCCGGGGCTGGCACCCACTGATTTTACGAAAGTGGCGCTGCCGCCGTTCCTTACAGAAGGCCCTTCCTGGGAAAATGACAAAGTAGGCTTCCGCCTTTATTTTGATGTGCGCAACGGGAAAGATATCTGGGGAAAAACCACTACTGCCATGGTGCTGGATGAAGTGGGAGCGGATTCTTCAGCAAATTATCACCAACTGGCTGACTGGGGCATGGATGTATTAAAAGTGGGCAAATCGCTGGGAGCCGGCGCCCTGGCACTGCAGGTGCCTGCAGGTGATG
Source organism: Chitinophagaceae bacterium (assembly GCA_035326305.1). GTDB lineage: Bacteria > Bacteroidota > Bacteroidia > Chitinophagales > Chitinophagaceae > DAOLFO01. The sequence goes on along the minus strand of DAOLFO010000236.1, from coordinate 4,323 downwards.
GCAAAGACACGCTGGTAAGGCTTGGCGGTATTAATATGGGCAGGATTATTTATGAAAAAATTGCGGACGGGCCGGTAAGAGCTATCATTCGCCTGCATTATCCCGAATGGAAAATAGCGGAAAACCTGGCGCCTGTAAGCCTGACAGAGGAGATCAGCATCTGGGGCGGGCAATATTTTTATGAAAGCAAAGTGACGGTGAAGCAGGCGCCGGAAGGGGCCAGGCTGGTGACAGGCATTGTGAACCTGCACAGCCAGTCTTCGCAGGTTATTGATACGGCCGGGTGTACGATTTTATATACGTATGATGTGCAAACAGAGAATAAGGATAATATGGGCATGGCCGTGCTGATGAGCAATAGGCAGGAGCCGCAAACGGGCGCCGCTCCCAACAGCAATTCAGATGTGCTGCAAACCTACACTATCAGCGCCTCGCTGAAGCAGCAACCGGTGGTATTCCGCTTTTATGCAGGATGGGAAAAAAGTGACAGCCGCTTTGCATCAGCCGCTTCTTTCAGCAGCTTTCTGAAAGAGGCTGCTTTGCAATATTCATTTGGTGCGGAGTAATATGATTCGTACCTGGTGAAAGGGATCAGAGGCTGTCTCAAAAGTATAGGACAGCCTTTTTTTATTCGGGTACCTGGTGGAGACAGGTAGCCATTTATTCAATTCACAAAGTTTCGTTTTACCCTGCGGTTATTAATTTACCGCAAAGAAAAAACAAAGAAGGCGCAAAGAACCACAAAGAGGATTTAATGGCCGCCAACCTGCAAGAAAAGCCTTAATCCTTAATGCCCCTTAACTTCTTAATGGTTAATTACCTGCTCCATTCTCAAAGCTTTCATTTTACTTTTGAGACAGTTTCTTTGTTTTCACCGCTTATAATAAAAAACGATAGATGCTTTTTGTATCGTACGGCTATTGATATTAAAGCCAACGGTAGCCGGGTTGCTTTTGGGGTCAAGTTTCAGGTTGTCTGTATCCAGCGCATGTATGGTAATGGTATACTGATGTGTACGGCCGGGAGGAGGGCAGGGGCCGCCATAACCGGGCTGGCCAAAGTCAGTGATGCTTTGCACAGCGCCAGCAGGCAGGTTTTTGCCGCTGCTGTTGCCGGCATCCTGCTTCAATTCTTTAATATTTGCCGGTATATTAAACACCAGCCAGTGCCACCAGCCGCTGCCGGTAGGCGCATCTTTGTCATATATGGTAATGGCAAAGCTTTTTGTTCCTTCCGGTGCATTTTCCCAGCTAAGCTGTGGTGAGAGGTTGCTGCCATTGCAGCCAAACCCGTTAAATACCTGCTGCGGTGATGCCTGGCCGCCCAGGTCGGCGCTGCGCAGGGTAAAGGTTTGTGCGGAAGAAAAACAGGAGAGAAGGAAAAGTGCGGCGAATAATGAAACTGCATTCCTCATGAGTGTATTTTTTAGGTTATAAATAGAAATGCAAAATAAGCGGTTGGTGCTAAAAACCAAGTGCCTTGCCTGCCGGCAGCGGCAGGCAAGGCATACCGGCAATGCCCTGCTTCCGTGTTTGTCCTTCGCAAAAGCTTGTTTGACATGAAAACAGGGGTGTTCGTCATTTTTTATTTTTTATCTCATTTTTTCAAAACAGTTTTATCACTTCAGGAAACCGGGTAAAATTATCCAGCCCCGAAAGGGCTCTGGTATATAATCTAGTAAATGATAATGGATTTGATTTTGAAACTAAATAAAAATATCCGGAGAGAATCTTTAGTTATGCGCAGTTTATTTTTTTTATTGTTTATAATATTGGGCCTGAGCTGTTACAGTCAACATCCTGTACATGGAGTTTCGCTTGACGGAAGTTATTCTTTCCGGGAAATGACTGATACTGCTTATTTTAAGCAGGGCCCTGTTCAGGGCCCTTATGTTAGTATCCGGGAGGGGAAGGACTACTACTATATTTATGTTCACTCTTCTTCCATTGTTAACCTGGCTTTTTTGCGTACTGATACTCTTTACCTTTTACATGTATCGGGGAGTGTGGGTATGTCAAAGTGGGCTGTTAGTGATTCCTTACATAAGGCAAAATTGATCCAGGGTTTACGGCCGGTAATGAATTTTCCGGCTGACTGGGACTTTGTTGGACCATTTGTAGCAGAACGCTTTCTGAATCAGAAGAAAAATAAATCGAAAGTGCAGGAAGAACTGATACATTGCCTGAATAGAAAAGGATATACCGCCACTACTTTTGATATGGGCAGCCGGAATGAGTTTGAGCTGCTGATCCGTAGGGATCTTTTGGAAAATGCCCTTATTATGATTGCATATAGCGATCACGATTGGAGCCCGCGTAAGTTCCCGTCTTTAGCTTCTCTTTGTACTGACAGCGCTGCTGAGGAGAAAGTGTTGTCCGCGGATTTTGAAGAGATTACTAATATTATTTTACAGACTGCGAATTGGTATAGACTACCTGCCGGATAGAAATGAACAATTGGTTAAAGACGGTAAGATCAATAACTTTTTATGTCAAATTTTGCATGCCTGGCTCAATTTATCCTGTCATATTGATTATTCGGATATAAAATGAAGCGTTTATCATTATTTTTTAGATAATACTCCTCTTTAAACTTAATTTATAATAAATACATCAGATGAATATAAAATCAATAATCCTGCTGCTTGCAGTATTGCTGCCGCCAATTGCTACTAAAATACATGCCCAGATTTCTATTCACTTAGACGGCAGTGTAAATGAATGGATAGAATGGGGCGATACAGCCAGGCACAAGGCAAGGGTGCAGGAAAAAGATGTGCTGATCTATGAAGACAATAACTATTATTATATAGCGGTGCGCAGCGATGCGGCCACTATTGGCAGCATATTTTTACAGCGGCAGGATACTGTCAGGATACTGCATGCCTCATGGGCGCTGGATGATGCTGTTTACTTATTAAATAAACCGGACAGCAATCGTATAAAACCATTTTATTTCCGTTTCCGGCATCCGCTTTCACGCAATCCCAGTGCAAATGTGTCAGGGTTATCGGTGGAAATGGAACTGTATGCATACCTGCAGCAGCATGGATGGGCCGCCTCTATGATACCCATGGGCAGCTCAAACGAAGTGGAGTTTGTTATCAGTAAAAAAATAGCTCCTAAGGGTACACGACTGGCGATTACTTATACAGGTTTGCCGGAAGGAGGGAAGGCCACAGATGCCGCTGTATTAAAATATTTTCCGGCCGGATGCATTATCACCGGCAATGACAAGCAGGATGATGCCCTTCACCGCGGATCGGTACCACGGTACCAGGGGTTCCGGGTTCAGGGATGGTATGAGGTATGATCCTGCTGCTGTCCGAAGTTTTGTATCCACCAGTGCATATAATCTTTGTAATAGTCCCAGGTGCAGGCTACATGTGTCCATTTGGGGTTAAGGATATTGTAGCGATGGCCATAGCCGGGAATGCCGGAGTCTACCAGCAATTGTATGATGATGCTCCTTGGCGTGGTGTTTTTTGAGGAGTTACCTGCTATATTTTCATTGCCAAATGACATGCCAGGGGAAAAGGCCCTGATGCGGTCCCGGGGGCTGGAACCATCGCTGCCGGTATGCATGAGCCGCCAGTTATGGTTGCCCTGGTCACCGGCATGCTTGCGGGCCGCTGCATAAATGCCGCTGTCCGGCTGCAGGATAGACAGGCGGCTAATTTTTTTCAGGTCGCTGACCAGGGTGCTCAGCGCCTTCACCTCTTCTTCATTGCGGTAGTGCCAGGTAGTGTCGATCCTTGTTGTTTTTTTATCATTTATGGTTTGGGTGACATAGGTCAGGCTGAAATGCCTGTCACCTTTTCCATGCTTCTTCAGATACTGCCGGGCCTGGGCCAGCAGCGGCTCAATATATGGAAGATAGGAGCGGGGGTTGCTCCGCAGCCGGTTGATTTCATAAATCATTTCCCTTTCTTCCGGCTTCATATACGTGCAGTGCCGGGCGGTATGCAGGGAGTCGGTGATCTGCGCCTGTGCCGTACCGGCAATGAGCATGGATACAAAAAACAGTAACTTATTCATGGTGGCGGCTGTGTACAGGAAACGCCCTGCTGCTGCATTTATTTCCCCGTACGGGTTTATATTTTGTTATAGCGGCTCCTGCAGGGAGTTTTTCGTAACCGGAGCCATGCCTAACAGAGTTGGGAAAGAATATAGAATTGGTGAAGTTTAAAGCTTCACATAGCGGTACTATAGCTTTGGTATTTCTCTGCATACAGGTGCGCCGGTATCTTTCCGGTCAAAATTCCCGTCAAATGCCATCACCTGTAAGTGACACAATGCCGGCAAAGAGCTACAGCATTAGTAA
>DAOLFO010000235.1:0-5380 GCA_035326305.1 Chitinophagaceae bacterium | reverse complement strand
CATCATGCAGGGATAATGCTTCTTCTGTAGAGCTGCCTGTACCAGTTGTATAGCTGGTCCTGTAGCTGCGCCAATTGTCATTCTGCAGCACCGGGCGCTGATCAGCTAAAAAAATCCGGGCCTTCCTTTCCGTTGATGTATGCATAACCGGCTTATGATTGTATAGTATGAATATTTAGCGTTGGTGGTATGGAAAATAAATGGGCCGGCACTTCTCCTGCTATATTATCTGCGCAACTAATAAGCATATATTCTCCCACATGGCCGACCCATCTCATAGGTATTGAATAAAAAAGCAGGGCTATTTTATGTTTGCTTTGCTGCTGTATATCCGACTCTATAATCTCCAGCCGGAAATCATGGAAGGAAAGAAATAGCTGCCCGGCATTATCCCTTATGTCCGGGATAATACCTTCCAGCCGGCGCACATAATTGATAGCTGCCCCGCTGACAAGGAAATGCAGCCGCTCTGCAGCAGGTGTGCTTCTGCGCAATGCAGAAAACGATGTTACCTGCTGCCCTGCCAGGAAGACCTGAAACTGTATGCGAAACTCTGCATATGTATCTTCCCACACTGCCTGCTCCCAGTGCCCCGCAGCCTGCACCTCAATTATTTTGCGGTAGCAAAACCTCACTACCGGTTTTTCCTGGATAAATGAGCCCATGTATCTTACCCTTTTACGTTCAGTGAAATGGAAAGCTGGTATCCGCCTGACAAACTACCTGTAATAGCTGCCATCTGCGTTCCTGCTGCATCATCGCTGAAAATATTGTCACTTGCATTTTTGATGTAGCCCGATATTCCCTTTGTATAGCCATAGGCAGCCCCGGTACTGTTTACCTGCAGGCACAGGTCGTCAGGAAAAGCTATCTGCGTAACCTTGAGTGAGGTACCGGATGCTGTATAGATATGCACATGAATATGCGTGGCCCGGCCGGTATACCATCCCGGGAAAATAGTGGTAAACGCTACCTGCCCGTTTGCATCCGTAACCTGCCGCCCCCGGAGAAAATGCACAGACTGATAATTAACAGACTGCGTACCAGACCCTCCATACTCTGAATAGTTGCCATCTGCATCACAATGCCATATATCCACAATGACACCGGCTAATGCCGCACAATTATTATTCAGGTTGCCTATAGTAATACTGGCCGCCATCAGGGCTCCTGCCCTGTCGTCCCGGATATCACTGCGTACATATGCTGACGGGTTTTTTGTAGGATAAGGGCCTTCTGTTTCTGCCGGGGCTTCAGCACAACTCCCGGAGCCAGTGGTTCCTTCATTATCTTTTTTACAGGAATTGACCAACGGCGCTACAAAAGCCACCCCTAAAGCGGTAATGCTTCTTTTCAGAAAAAATTTTCTTTCCATAATCGTAGCTTTTTTGAATTATAAAATGCGGATTAGTGTGTTTTGTATAAATGTCCCGTCTATCCGGCCTCTCTCCTAATCTGTTAGATAAACCGGTGATATGTACCGGTAAATCCGTTCTTTAAAAATGGGCCCGGTCAACACCAGGCCCATTTTGCAACATCTCTTTCACACTATCATACTCCCTGTTGCGGAACCATTAGCCATTAACCTGTATTACGATACAGGTGTGTCAAATAGTATAATGTACCGGCAAACAGGCAGACTGTACAGATAAACACTCAGTAAGGAAGCGGGGGACACTTCAGCATATCCTTTTTCCCAATACGGTACACGATGCTGATAGTATGAGAATAGTAGTTGTCTTTTTTATCGGGGTTCACAGACCGGCTAAACCCGTCAAGATAATCTGATGACATCAGGCGATAAGATGTCTCTGCCTGCAGTCCTAACCGGTCAGAAAAATAATAACGGGCTCCTGCACCTACGGGAACAACCGGCAGCAGGCTGGGAAGGCGATGGGCCTGGTCTTCCTGCAGACCCGGAAGCAACTGGCCTTCTGAAGAAAAGTAATCTGCATTGAACCTGCTCCAGTCACGCCGTATACGCAAATGAGACAGGCCTGCTCCTGCAAAAACATAAGGAGCCCATCCCCTGCCGGTATAATTGCGGGCAAGTATATTCCATTCGGCTGTTCCGGTAAGCTCTGTTACACCTGAATGAAAATTAAAATTGCGCTGCTGCCGGTATGCGGGCTCATCATATTTGCTGTCATCACCACGTAAGCTGCCGCCAGATAAGCCCAGCCTTAAAGAAAATGACGGGCTAACGAGGCGGGCAGCAGCTACATACAGCAGAGGGCGCATCGTTTTATAAGCACCGGCTTTTTCGGGCGTGAGGTCTCCCTGATAGATAAAAACACCTCCCCCGGCTGTAAACTGCCAGCGTGGTACATTATTTAACTGTGCCGTAAGCAATAAAGGCAGCAGCATTCCCGCCGCCAGAAGAACAGGTGTAATAGAAGTCTTCATCCAATACCGTTTGGGTGTTGTTCAAATAAAGCTGCCGGTGGAGGCCAGCCAAAACCGTAAAAAATGATGGAGACTAATGGTACTCTGATAACGAAAGCAGGAATGCAAAGATTTCGTGTCAATTGTTAAAGAAATGCTGCAAAAAACTTAGCCCCTGTTTTTCCACTGCTGAATAAAGCCGGTATAGCTATCGCTTATAGGCAGCTCCATTCCCGATTGCAGCCGGGCTTTCCGGTTCTGGATGGATATTACCCGGTCTGCAGCTACAATATAGCTGCGGTGAATACGCTGAAATTGGGGAGAAGGCAGTTTTTCCAATACGCCCTTCAGTGTCATGAGGGTCATGACAGGAGAAGTGCCTGTTCGGTGAATGCGGATATAATCTTCCAGGCTTTCAATATATTCAATTTCACTTACCGGGATTTTTATCATACGGTACTCTGCATAAACAAAGAGGTTTTCTGCAGCGCCGCTTTTTTGCCTGTATTGAAAATATTCTGAAGCTTTTTGAACAGCTTTCTGAAAGCGTTCAAAGCTGATAGGCTTTAACAAATAATCAATAGCATCCAGTTCAAAGCCTTCATGCGCAAAATTTTTATACGCAGTGGTGAAAATGATGCCCGGCTTTGTTGCTAAAGACTTCACCAATTGAAGGCCATTAATGTCCGGCATATTGATATCTACAAACAACAACTCTACCGGATGGCTCCGTAAAAATTCCCCGGCCGTCACTGCATCGTCAAAAGTTTGCAGCAGCCGCAGTGCCGGCAACTTTTGCACATAGGCTTTCAGCACTTCCAGCGCCGGCGGCTCATCATCCACAGCTATGCAGGTAACGGGCATATTAGTTAGGTATTAAACTGATAAAATTAAATGTACACGAAACTTTCCATCTTCCTGCCGTATGTCCAGTTGGTGCCTGCCGGGGTAAAGATGCTGCAGTCGCTGGCGGGCATTGGCAATACCTAATCCGCTCCTGTTGTTTGCCGACCTTCGCTCAAAGATGGCATTCCCGCACTGAAATGCAATCTGCTCCGCCGTAATCTGAATACGTATTGTAATGACAGCAGGCTCATGATTACTGATACCATATTTAAAAGCATTTTCCACAAACGTCATCCAGAGCAGCGGCGCTATCATTTTACCCGAAGGGCTGCCTTCTGTAGTAAAATCAATTTTCGTTTTGCCACCAAGGCGCATTTTTTGCAGGTCAATATAATCGCTGATGCAGGCCATCTCATCCTCCAGCGGTACAAAGTCGCGGGTAACATCATCTGTCACATACCTCATGATATTGGACAGCTTTAAAATGCCGGCGGCAGTGTGCCCGCTTTTCGCCAGGGCCAGTGAGTATATATTATTCAGTGTATTGAATAAAAAATGCGGGTTAATCTGTGCTTTGAGGAAAGAAAGTTCAGCGCTTATTTTCTCTGCCTCGGCGCGGGAGGCCCGCTGCTCGCTTTGCCGCCACTGCCGGATAATACTGGTAGCAGTACCCAACGACCAGACAGCTATGAAAATAACTATGCTGAGAATATCTGTACGGGTACCTTTTTCCAACGGAGGCCCTTCCGGCTTTCGTACCCGGTAATTTGCTGCCGAATCCCGGCCCTTGGGTTGCGGGGGCGGGGGCCTTTCTCCATTTTGAAAAACCGGCGGAGGGCCATCCGGGCGACGGAAGCCGGCCTGCTGCTCTGTACCAGGGCGCACTGCGTTCATAAGATTATCAAAAGGGCGGGTAACAGCAACCGTAATAAGCATTACTATTACGCTAAATGTATACGCAGCATAGCGACGGCGCAGGTAAAGCCAGGAAATCAGCAGTTGGGTATTGCCATAAAAAACCAGCAGGTAAATGGCAGCAAAAAAAAGAAAAGGCACAGACAGGATGATATGACGTAGCTGCGTGGTATCTGTAAACCGGTGCACAAACCCCAGCACAAGGCTAAAAAAAAGTAGCCATGCAGCAAGATGGGCGGCTAAGGTGGTAAGCTTCTGCTTCATGTTTGGCACCATAAAGAAAAGAACAATGATGCAAATATCCTGCATGTCCCGGCAAACGGGTATGATGTATCTGTCAACCGGCGGTAAGAAATTTCAGAACGGGCTGTTGCTATTTCCCCTACTTTTGCCCCGATATGGTTCTGCTGACTGGCGGATGATGAACAGCGGTATGGTGCTGAAGTGTGCGACGCAAGGGACGATGATAGCAGCACTGCTGCTGGTAACACAAAAACCACGATGCGGATTAAAAGGGAAGTCCGGTGCAAGTCCGGCGCTATCCCCGTAGCTGTAAACCTCCGGGCTTTCAGAAATGAAAGCGTGAAAACCTGGTTCTTCATGCCACTGTCAACTATGAGACGGGAAGGCAACCAGGTCAGGGTGAGCCAGAAGACCTGCCGTATTCAAATCAACAACATTCAGCTTTCGGGTGAAAGGCTTGAAATGAACCACCTGCCTGGCAGGCACCTTCATTTCTCCCAGTTTTCCGGAAGCAGTCACCCAAAAAATTATCAGCTTATGAAGAAAAGCTTTTTGGTAGTGGCTGCCATTATTATCAGCAGCCGGCTACTTGCGCAACAGGACACACTCATCTCCACACTGGAAGACATTACGGTAACGGCCACCCGCTTTCCCAAAAAACAAAGTGAAACGGGGAAAGTGGTAACCACCATCAGCCAGCATGACCTGCAGCGGGCCGGTGGCAAGGACCTGGCACAGCTACTAAATGAACAGGCAGGCTTCAGCATCAATGGCGCCAACAGCAACCCGGGAAAAGACAAGCAGGTATACCTGCGCGGGGCTAAAACAAACTACACACTGGTATTGCTGAATGGCATACCGGTAAATGACCCTACCGGCGTAGGCGGCGCCTTTGACCTGCGCATGTTCCCGGTGGAGCAGATAGAGCGCATTGAAATAGTAAAAGGTGCCCAGAGCACCCTGTATGGCTCCGAAGCGGTGGCGGGTGTGA
>DAOLFO010000234.1:0-5399 GCA_035326305.1 Chitinophagaceae bacterium | reverse complement strand
GGAAGGCTGCTTTGCAAGGTCTTTGGCCGGAAATAACCTGCCTGCGATCCTGATGGCCTCTTTTCCGCTCAAGCGAATCACCCCTATGGCCCCGGCTCCCGGTGGAGTGGCGAGCGCCACTATTGTATCATCAAGCGCTGATAAAATGTTAGTCACAGGCCAAAAGTAACTAACAAAAGGGGGATACAAAAAAATCCCCCTGCACAGTACAGGGGGATTTAACAGCTATATAATTTTTATTATTCCTCTGTCACCTGGAAAGTAATGGGCTGCTTACGATACGCATTTACATTACGCCCGTTCTGGATTGCAGGTGTCCACGACGGGGCTTTCTGCAATACCCTTACCGCTTCTTTCTCCATTCCGAATCCATGGTTAGTAAGGGCCCTGATATCACTCACAGAACCATCCTTACTCACAATGAACTGCACCACTACGGTATAAAGGCCGGGAGGCGCTCCGTTGTCTACAGGCACGTTAGCATTCAGGTTTCTTTCCAGGAACTTACGCCAGGCACCTTCACCTCCTTTAAACTTGGCATCTACTTCCACCTTTTCGAAGATTTTATTCTCATCTTCTTCCTTTTTCACTTCCACTACTCCTTTGCCATCATCAATTACTGCAGGCAGGGCAAGACCCTCGTCTTTGATACCTTCCTGAGTAACAATATCAATCTTTGTTTGCTTCAACTCTTCCTGCACAGGTGGTGGTTCCTGCACTTCCTCATCTTTTACAATTTTGGGAGGAGTAAATTTTGCCATTTCAATTTTCGGGGGATCTGGTGGCTTCGGGGGCGGCGGGGGCGGTGGCTCCACCTTATCCTCTTCCTGCTCCAGGTTCTGCATCGTCACCTCCTGTATTTTAATTGCTTCTTTATCCCCCTTCTTGAGCGAACTGGCGAGTATGGAACCAATAAGCGCCAGCAAAGCCACTGAAGCTGTAATTACCAATGCTATGATAATCCGCTTATTGTACGTTTTCCTCAACTCGTAGGCCCCGTAGTCCTTGTTCCTTCCCTCAAAAATGAGGTCCAGAAGGTTGGATGATAATATCTTGTTGGCTTCCATGTTAAGTGTGTTTAAAATAATAGATTCAGTTTCCTGATTATTCCATATTAAAAAATACAGGAATTTTTATTGCCCTTCTGTAGCCGTAATAAACGCTTTTTCCGCTTCTGAAATCTCTACCATGGCAAAACGCTTTACTGCATTGATAGTCATTTCATCCAGGATGTCCACTGTGTTTTTATACGTGGCGTTTGCTGTGGGCTTGATAACAACCAGGAAGTCACGATCCAGATCGGCCGTTTCCCAGTTTTTATCCCCCCTTTCTTTAGCTTTCGCTTTCAGCTCCTCGCATTTTGCATCGTGGTTGTGAGTTCTTATAACCTCCTGTTTTTTACGGATAATCTCTGCCCTGATGTCCTTGAAGGAAGATGATTGAAAGTTAGACCCATCCGGAGCCAGCTCGCCTTCGTAGAAGTATACGTTATTATCCTTTCCCAGCATAACGGTCAGCGCTCCAGATTGCTTCACCTTAGTTTCATCTTTCTCATCATCTGTCTTTTTCGGCACATTCAGATCCATGGTAGTGGGAGACTCCATGGTGGCCGTAAAAATAAAGAAGGTGATCAGCAGAAATCCCAGATCCACCATCGGCGTCATATCCACCCTGGTAGACAGTTTCTTGGCTTTCTTTACGCCCGGCCCTTTCTTATGACCGCTATCGCCTCCCCCGCTATCTATACTAGCCATATTAATTTCTGTTTAGTGTTAATTAATTGATTTGTTACTGATTCCTCAGCTTATACAGTTCAGTTCCTTCCGGGGCGCCTTCCTGTGATGTGATCAGGTGGTACTTAAACTCCTCATTCTTGCGAAGGGCGTTGATTACGCCTTCAAACGCAGGATACTTGGAGTCATTATCCCCTTTGATCAGGTACAGCAGCTTTGTTCCGGCAAAAGCCTTTTTGGCTTCGTCAACCCACCAAACCAGCTCATTATTCAGCGAGTCAAGCACCGGTATGCCGGGCTGCTTCAGTGAAGCCTGCTGCTCCGGCGTTAAAGCCAGGTACCCTTTGAGGTTTGCGAAGGGAACACCAATAACAGGCGCCTGGAGAAAGCTCATCTTTTCAGCATCCGTCAATCCCAGGTTCCGGGATTTGTCAATGCCGTCAATAACTGATTTCAAAGAGGCTTTCGCCTTATCCTTCACGTCATTGATATTGATATACACCTTGCTCTCATTATCTATAGTAATCAGCAAGGCGTTATTTTCTTCCAGCAGATCAGCAGAAACTGATTTTGGGGTCTCTACCTTTACCGGCTCATCCGGCTTGAACTTTGTTGCCATAATGAAAAAGGACAGGATCAGGAAGGCAATATCCACAAAGGGAGTCATGTCCGTATCCGTGCTTTTTCGCGGTATTTTGACACTTGGCATTTGTTATTATTTAAAAATTAGATGAATAGTTCTTAAAATTCCACAAATTCTATTCCCTAATTATTTATACAAAGAGGCAAAGCTTTGTGTCAGCGTAAAGCCAGACTCATCAATACCGTAAGTGATGGAGTCTATCTTGGTAGTGAAGATGTTGTACATGATCAGCGCCAGCGCAGAAGTACCGATACCGAGGGCTGTATTATACAGGGCCTCAGAGATACCTACCGCCAGGTCTGTAGTGTTGCTGCCGCCACCGCCTTCAGCTCCAAGCGCAGCAAAAGAACGGATCATACCCAGTACCGTACCCAGCAGGGCCACCAGGGTACCTACCGAAGTAATGGTGGAAAGGAACACCAGGTTTTTTTGCAGCATGGGCAGCTCCAGTGCTGTAGCTTCTTCTACTTCTTTCTGGATAGATAATACTTTCTGATCCGTATCCAGTCCAGTTTCATTGATCATTTCTTTGTAACGGCGAAGGCCGGCTTTCATTACATTGGCCACAGATCCGCGTTGCTTGTCACACTCAGACAGCGCCGCATCCACATTCCTGTTAGCCAGGTGGTATTGCACTTTACGTACAAAATCAGAAATAGAGCCGTTACCCAGCGCTTTGCGGATAGTCAGGAAGCGCTCAATAGAAAATACGATCACCATCAGCAGCATACCTATCAGCAATGGTACGATGATACCACCTTCATATATGCCATGCAATGCGTCTTTGGGTTTGTGGTGTTTGGGCCAGAAACCGCCTGCATTATCAGGCTCCTTGAACCCGTCTGCACTTCCTAACACAAAACGCCAGATTAAATAACCTGCAATAATACATACGATGGGAGCAATCCATGAAATGGCATTGCCGCTTTTCTTGGGTTGAACAGAGGTAGCCTTAACCGATGCTGCAGTTGGTTTAGTCTCAGCCATGATCTTAGTTTTTAGTGTTTTTTAAATTTTAAAATAAGCCTTAATTAAAAATAATGCTACAATTCTACTGAAAAAGTCAGTACAAACAATTACACCGTAAGTACTTTTTTTACAGGGGCTTCAAGGTAAGGATTTTTTTAAAATCACCAAGCAACCCGCTAATTATTTGATAAGAAATTGATAAGAGGTAAATAACGGACAATCATTCATAACGGAGCGCTTCGATAGGATTCAGCCTGCCCGCTTTCAGCGCCGGGTACAGGCCTGCCAGCAGCCCTACAATGCTGCAGATAATAATGCCGTAGCTAACCCAGTTCCAGGGTACTACAAAGCCGGTATCAAGCACCATGGAAAACAGGTTGCCTACCAGCACGCCCAGCACAATGCCAAAAACGGCTCCCAGCAGGCTGATGATAACGGCCTCCAGCAGAAACTGCCGCCTTACCAACTGGCTTTTTCCACCAATGGCCTTTACCAGCCCCACTTCCTTCGTCCGCTCTGAGACGGACACCAGCATAATATTCATGAGGCCGATAGCTGCCCCTATCAGCGTGATAAGGCCGATTACCGTGGCGGAAATGGTCAGGAAACCCAGGCTGTTCATGGCTTTTTCTGCTATACTGTCGCTCCGGTCCAGCGCAAAATTGCTTTCTTCAGTAACGGTCAGCTTTCTTATGGGGCGGAATGCGGCCTCCGCTTCACCCATTGCCACCGGTACCTGGCGGATATCATCAGTAAGCACGGCTATTACATAAGAGTTATTGACGGAAAAGTTCCGTTCAATATTATTGTAGCTGGTGATGATCATATTATCCCTGCTAAAGCCAAAAGATGACCCCCTGCTTTCCAGCACACCAAGCACCCGGTAAGGAAGGTTATTAATACGTATCACCTGGTTCACGGCCTTATCCGCTTCGCCAAACAGCTTTGTGGCCACATCATACCCCATGAGGCACACATTGCCGCCTGTATTTACTTCGCTGCGGTTAATATTCCTGCCTGCGGCTATGCTAAAGCCATTTAACAAAAGATAGTTTTCATCTCCGCCAAACACCATCACATTCGGGCTTGTTTTTTTATCCTGGTAAGAGATAATGCTGTTCCTGCTGCCGAATATGGATATGCTGGTGGTGGCAGGGTATTGATAATTTCTGACAAATAACTCTGCCTCATCTTTTGTTATGCGCTTGCCAAGGTTTGATTTTTTTTCCTTACGGCTGGTTTGGCGGGAGAGCTTTACATCGCTGCCGCCCCCGCCAAAGCGGATATTCCGCTCACGAAAGCGGATGCTGAACGCATTGGCGCCCATGGTGGAAAAGCTCTCAGAAAACTTCTGGTTCATCGCTTTGATAGCGGTAATAATGCCTACCAGCGCCATGATGCCAAAGGCAATGATGGCAACAGTGAGGCCGGTACGCAGCTTATTGCTGCGCACAGTGCGCCAGGCCAGGGAAAAAACATCACGGAACTTCATATTGCAGCCCTGAAATTAGGAAAAGAAACGGGACCTGCTCTAAACAAATCAGAAATACAGCCAGTACAGCAGCACATTGGGCAGGATGCCCAGCAGGATGATCAGCGCTGCCAGCACCGCCAGGGTAGCCCGGAATGATGTGGTAACACCGGGAACATCTGCATTGCCCTGCTTAAAGTACATGGCCTGTATCACCCTGAAATAGTAATAGGCGCTCACTGCCGCCATCAGTACCCCAAAGATGACCAGCCAGGTATGCTGACCGGTGGACAGCGCTGCCTTCAGCATATAAAACTTAGCCAGGAAGCCCGCCGTAGCAGGTATGCCTGCCAGCGATAGCAGGAAAATGGTGAGCAATAATGCAACAAACGGTTGCTGCCTGGCAAGGCCATTGAACCCTTCAAAAGACTGATCCTTCATTTTAGCCAGCACGGCAAAGATGCCAATGGTAGCCAGGCTGTACGCGGTGGCATACAGCAGGATGCCTTCTTTCGCATCTGCATTCATGGCGTATACGGCAAAAAGCATAAACCCTGCCTGTGCTATGCTGGAGTAGGCCAGC
>DAOLFO010000233.1:0-5411 GCA_035326305.1 Chitinophagaceae bacterium | reverse complement strand
AGAGAAAGATTCCATTGGTAAACGCTACCGCCGCATGGATGCGCTCGGTACTCCATTCTGCGTTACCGTGGATCACCAGAGCAGGGAAGACCAGACGGTTACTATCCGCCACCGGGACAGTATGGAGCAGGAGCGTATACCCATTGCCCAACTGAAGGAGATAGTATTAAAAGCAATAGAACAATAATTATAATCCTGCATTCCTGCTTTAAGTAATGGCGCTGCAGCCACATGATATTTTAAACTATACATCACACCGGCCTGATGCTTTGGCAAAAGGCCGGTGGCGCTATTACCAGGAATGGAATGATGCCCTGTTTCTTCACTGGAAGGTGGATGCGGAAGCGTTACAATCTTTATTGCCCTGTGGGTTAGTGGCGGATACTTTCCGGGGGCAGGCATGGGTATCGCTGGTAGCGTTTACCATGAACCGGATACGCCCCAGGCTGCTGCCCGCTGTGCCGTGGGTATCCGATTTTCATGAGATCAATGTGCGCACTTATGTACGGCAGGGAGAAAGAGGCGGCGTTTATTTTTTGAATATAGAAGCGGGCAAACAGCAGTCCGTATTGCTGGCCCGCCTGCTGTCAGGGCTGCCGTATGAGCAAGCAAAAATTATAAGGCAGGAAAATGCCTGCCGCTCCTATAACCGGCAAAAAGGCTTCCGGCTGGATCTGCAGTATGAAACAGGTGAAAAAATACAGGAGGTATCGGCTGCAGATACATGGCTGTGTGAGCGCTATGGCTTGTACCTGCACAAAGGCGGGCAATTGTTTTATTACCCTGTTCATCATTTGCCCTGGGAACTGTATGGCATACGCTTCCGCAACAGTCTTGTCAGCTATGGCTTTGGTGATATTTTGCTGGATAAAGCTCCCGATCTGGCCCATTACTCACCGGGTGTGCAGGTGCTGGCATGGCCAAAGAAGCCTGTTCGCTGATTATCCGTACAGCTCCAGGTGTATCGCTTTTTTATCATATCCCATAGCGAGGATGCGCTGCTTTGCTTCGTCTATCATGTTCTTCCAGCCGCACAGGAAAAAGCCCGCATCTTCACGGCCCTGGCAAAACTCTTCATAAATGGCATGCACATAGCCGGTTTTACCTTCCCACTCTTCACGTGACAAAGTAGGAATGTAGTGAAAATGCTCCAGCTCCAGGCTGCGCAGCTCATCATAGTACAACAGATCTTTGCGGGTGCGGCAGCCAAATATGAGGTAGATTTTTTTGTGCGGGATATTATTGCGGAAAATGTGCTGCACCATGCTGCGGAAAGGTGCAATGCCGGTACCGGTGCATACGAGAAACAGGTTTTTAGAAAGACTTTCTTCGTGCAGCACAAATACGCCCAGCGGCCCGCGCAGGGTGAGGCTGCTTCCCACCTTTACTTCATTAAAAAGATATGTGCTGCCGGCTCCGCCTTCTAAAAGGACTACCACTAATTCAAACACATTAGTGCCATCCGGCCAACTGGCAATGGAATAGCTGCGCCATCTTTTGTTGGGCTTTTCGTGAATGGGGAGATCAAGTGTGACAAATTGCCCCGGGTTAAAATCGAAGCGCTCCGTCCCGGGTATTTCAATCCAGAACCGCCGGGTATTATAGGTCTCATCTTCGGTGCGGATCACCTTTCCGGTGAGCCAGGGTAGAAGCGCCATAAGCAATCAGTTTAACTAAAGATACGACCAGCCGGATAAACCGGCCAAATAACAATAAGATAACAAGTACATAGCCTTCATAGTTTTCCACAAAAAATGGCATTGGCACAGTAGTTGGTTTTTTCATCATATACCGATAAACCAAAGGGTAAATCACCGCGACTTTGTGTATTTGATTTTTAAACCCTATAATTTTTTGCTATGAAAAGAAGAATGTTATCCCTTGGTATCGTGCTGGCCTTTGCAGCAGGTTTATTTGCTTTTTCCAATTTTCAGTCAGGTATTACCGGTAAGGTAGCGCCTGCTGACGGAGCAGAGGCCGTTTGGGCTATCAGCGGTAGTGATACAACAAAGGGAACTATATCCGACGGAGCCTTTAATGTTTCTGTAAAACCCGGTACTTATAAGCTGGTGGTGGATGCAAAGGATCCGTACAAAGATGCAGTGCTGGAAAACCTGCAGGTGACAGACCAGGTGCTGGATGTGGGCGAGATACAACTGCAGCAATAAGATAGTACAGGACGGTACATTTTTATACGATTCATTTCAGAGCGATTCAGTCATTCAGAGGCTTTCTTTGGGGAGCCTCTTTTTTTATGTATGGCAGCACAGTTTCCCGGTTGCCTGCTTGAGATGAACGGAGCTTTTCATAACTTTGCGGCCTTGATATGAGCTTCGATTTGTTGCAGCAGTACCAGGATACTCCCCGCCTTTTTCAATTGGCGGACAGGCTCTCTTTTTCCGATCCACAATATATTCAACTGGATAACCTGCAGGGAAGCGCTGCAGAGTTTGTAGCCGGCGCTGTATTGCTGCACCCGTCCTGTGCACAGCTCAATCACCTTATTGTACTTAATGATGCTGAAGAAGCCGCTTATTTTCATAATACGCTGGAAAGCCTGACCGGGGCGCTTGACATTTTTTATTTCCCCTCTTCCTATAAAAACAGGAAAAATTACCGCCTGCTCAACGCCTCTCATGTGATGCTGCGCACCGAAGCGCTGACCAAAATGGCGGCGGGCGGTAATAAAAAGGTAATAGTGACCTACCCGGAAGCGCTGCTGGAAAAGGTGGTGGTGCCGGGTGCGCTTTCTGCCAACATCATTCATATTAAAACCGGCGATGTGCTGGATACCGGCAGCCTGCTGCTGCGCCTGGCCGATCTGGGTTTTGAACGTACGGATTTTGTATACGAGCCCGGGCAATACGCCATCCGCGGGGGTATACTGGATATTTATTCGTTTGGCAATGATAAGCCATACCGTATTGAGCTGTTTGGACATGATGTGGACTCTATCCGCATCGTGGATCCGGAAACACAGTTGAGCGAAAGAAAGCTGCTGCAGGTAAGCATCATTCCTAATGTAGATACACAGTTTGAGGAAGAAGATAAAATTTCGTTGTTTGATTTTCTGCCGGGCAATACAGTAGTGTGGATGCAGGACGAAACCTTTTGCCGGGAAAAGATGGCAGAAACGGAAGATGATATTGAAGCTTTCCTGCGCTGGCAGGCAGAGCAGCCCGCATCACCGGCTGGTAAGCGATCTAAGCAGGAAGATGAGGAAGACGACCGGCTGGTAAAAAAAGATACCGGCGCTGCCGATTTTATCAGTCACCATGATGCAGTGGATGGAACAAAACGCTTTCACCGGGTAGTGTTTGGCGGTAGTACGGCAGAGGAGCAGGGTCTTTTCGTTATTTCATTTCATACCAAAGAGCAGCCGGCATTCAACCGCCGGTTTGAGCTGCTGATCAGTGACCTGAAAGCATGGGAAGCAAAAGGTTTCCGGGTTTATTTGTTTGCAGAAAATCCGAAGCAACTGGAGCGGCTGCAAACCATATTCGATGATCTGAAAGCGGAGCTGGTATTCAATCCTGTTACGCTTTCGGTACATGCCGGGTTTATTGACGAAGATTTAAAAATCGTTTGCTATACCGATCACCAGGTATTTCAGCGCTATCACAAATACAAAGTAAAGCAGGCCTATAATAAAAATAAGGCGCTTACGCTCCGTACCCTGCGGGAGCTGCAGCCCGGCGATTTTGTCACCCATATTGATCATGGTGTGGGTGTGTACAGCGGGCTGCAGAAGCTGGAGGTAAACGGGAAATTGCAGGAAGCCGTTCGCATTATCTATAAAGACAGCGATATACTGTATGTAAATATCAACTCACTGCACAAGATAGCCAAGTATACCGGTAAAGAAGGAAGCGTACCGAAGGTAAATAAGCTGGGCAGTGATGTGTGGAATAAGCTGAAGGATAAAACGAAGGTGCGGGTAAAAGAAATAGCGTTTGATCTCATTAAGCTATATGCGCAAAGAAAGGCGCAGGAGGGATTTGCCCATTCGCCCGATAATTACCTGCAGACCGAGCTGGAAGCGTCATTTATATACGAGGATACGCCGGATCAGAGCAAGTCCAGCGCTGATGTGAAGAAGGATATGGAATCTCCCTCGCCCATGGACAGGCTGGTGTGCGGTGATGTGGGTTTTGGTAAAACAGAGATCGCTATCCGTGCAGCATTTAAAACCTGTGTGGATGGCAAGCAGGCGGCCGTACTGGTGCCTACCACCATTCTTGCTTTTCAGCATTTCAAAACGTTTAGCGACCGGCTGAAAGATTTTCCGGTAACGGTAGATTATATCAACCGCTTTAAATCAGCGAAGGAGAAAAAAGAAACGCTGAAAAAGCTGGAAGAAGGAAAGATTGATATCCTGGTAGGCACGCATGGAATACTGGGCAAAGAGGTGAAGTTTAAAGACCTGGGATTGCTGGTGGTGGATGAGGAGCAGAAATTTGGCGTGGCCCATAAGGAAAAAATAAAAACAATCCGTACAACGGTGGACTGCCTTACCCTTACAGCCACACCTATACCACGCACCCTTCAATTTTCACTGATGGGTGCCCGCGATTTAAGCATCATCAATACACCGCCACCCAACCGCCAGCCGATACAGACCGAAGTGCAGGTGTATAATGAAGATGTGATACGTGACGCTATCTATTACGAAACAGAAAGGGGCGGCCAGGTATTTTTTATCTACAACCGTATCAGCGGGCTGGCGGAGATGGCGGCCATCATACAGGGGCTGTGCCCCGACCTGAGCATTGGCTATGCACATGGGCAAATGGAAGGCCATTTGCTTGAAGAGCGCATCCTTGACTTCATTGATCACCGGTATGATGTGCTGGTATGCACCAACATTGTAGAGAGCGGCGTGGACATTCCAAACGTGAATACGATTATCATTAATAATGCGCACCAGTTTGGCCTCAGCGATCTGCACCAGTTGCGCGGCCGTGTGGGGCGGAGTAATAAAAGAGCATTCTGCTACCTGCTGGCGCCGCCAATGAGCACCTTGCCCGCTGACTCCCGCAAGCGGTTGCAAACCCTGGAGCAGCACAGTGAGCTGGGCAGCGGCTTTCAGATTGCCATGCGTGACCTTGATATCCGCGGTGCCGGCAACCTGCTGGGCGGTGAGCAGAGCGGCTTTATGGCAGAGATAGGATTTGAAATGTACCAGAAAATACTGGATGAGGCGATCAGGGAACTGAAGCGTACTGAGTTTAAGGAAATATTTAAAGAAGAAATTACCCGCCAGGATGATTTTGTGCAGGACTGTACCATTGATACCGACCTGGAGATACTGATACCGGATGATTATGTGGAGAGCATTACCGAGCGCCTGTCGCTGTACCAGCGGCTTGATAATTCGGAAAGCGAGGAAGAGCTGCAGGAGATGCACCGTG